>JBCCVY010000026.1:0-17089 GCA_039194725.1 Pseudomonadota bacterium | reverse complement strand
GGCAAGTATCCGTGCGACCTGGGTCTCGATAACCCCTTCTGGCAACGGCGTTACAACACTCACATTTCTCTCCCTAAGTAGAATCGAACAGGTTTTTGCTCTTTTTTGTTCGATCCAAGCTTGGCGCTCTAACGTCAAGATAACATGTTTCTCACGGTGACTCACTGCTGGGCAGGTATGAGGTCAGGCAGGTTTTCCAGACAGGTTACGACGAACTGGAGACGGAAATGACCAGGCTCATTAGTGTGTTTGCGGGTGTTTGCCTGATGGCTTGTTTTGCAGCGTCAATGATCGCTGCAAAGACACTTGCCGGCGGAACCCGCACAGAGAACCAGACAACAATACACAAGACCAACTCGTACTGGCCAAGCAGGCAACTGATAACCACAGATCCGTGTCGGTTGAGGCCCTGCCGGTCGATCTGAACCGGCAGTTCTTTCAGCCGTTCCCCACCGGCCTCTCGACCGAGGCCGGTGTTTCGTTCTCTGCGCTTGCGTTGCCGTTAACAGTGATTCACTGCCGCCTGCCGAAGGCGCATGGCAAAACCTGTTCATTGACTACCAACCCGGTCCGGGCCTGACCGACAAAAACCAGGCCGCATTTTTGAACAAGGAGACAATGTGAAATGAGCCAAACCGATCAATTCGTTGCCGAGACCCTCCGACAGCTCAAACGTATTGAGGATGAGCTGAGCGAGATCGAAACAGGTCTTCGGCACTCGACGGCGCAGGTCGACAGCTGGACCCAACAGCAACTCGCCAAGCTGAAAGCCGACTGGCATGACGTGAAACACGAACTCGAAGAGCTCGCCAAGACACATCAGACAGAGGTGGAAGCATCCTGGGAACAGCTCAGGAACGACGCAGAACACCACTGGCAGGCGCTGCATGCCGCCGTTCAGGCTTACCGCGAACATGTTCACAAGAACGTCGCTTGAGCCGTGACCCAACCCCCAAAACTTAAACATAAATCGAAATGGAGACCTAAAATGTACAAACTGTCCTATGTAGCCATTGCGGCCTTTCTGGCTGTCGCACCTGCAACTGCCAAAGCAGATCAAACCCCGATTGCCGGTCACACGGTGCTTGGCGTTCAGGTCAATGTCGAAAGCGTTGTGACAACCGGCTACAGCGCCAATCGCCTGATTGGCGCAACGGTATTCAACAGTGACAAGAAAGAAGTCGGCAGGATCCATGACCTGATCGTCAGCACCGACGGCCAGGTCAACCTGGCCATCGTCGAGGTCGGCGGTTTCATCGGCATTGGATCCAAGTATGTCGCCATTCCCGCCCGCCTGTTCAAGGAAGGCGTGAAGCAGTCAGTTTTGCTGCCAGGCGCCTCCGAGGCGGAACTGAAGAAGATGCCCCCGTTTCAATACGCAGGCTAGCCGGCGCGGCTGAAGTGAATGGAGATGAAAATGGACAATCTCGAAACCGACAACGGCAACAAGCCCGACGGTGGCCGACTGCTGGCCGCGGGCACGGCGCTCGTGCTGACCGGGCTGCTTGCGATGGTGTTTCCGCTGGCAACCACACTGGCTGTGGAGATCATGGTCGGCAGCTTCCTGTTAGTGGCGGGAATTGCCGTCGGCATTCAGGCATTCTCTGAACCAGATTGGAACAGCACCCTCGCGGAGGCGCTCATTGCAGTGATCTACATGGTCGGCGGGGTGGCTCTACTGGTCACGCCGATTGGCGGTGCCATCGCTTTGACCGCCATGTTGGGTGTGATCTTCGTCGTCGACGGCATCTGCCGATGCGTCATCGCATTCTGGTTCCGGTCGACCACATACTGGATCGCGGCACTTCTTTCAGGGTGTCTCTCTGTCCTGCTTGGTGGTCTCGTCTTGGCCGGATTGGGCAATGGAAGCTCGCTGGCGTTCATCGGGCTGCTGGTCGGTGTGAACCTGATTTTGTCGGGCGCAACGCTTGCCTCACTCGGATGGGCAGCACGTAACGCCGAAAAGCAACCCGGTGAGACGACGACTGCCGGCGCATCGTGAGACCGATTGGCTGCGTGACAGAAGTTAATTCGCCCCACGCAGCCAATCCACCGTTTCACCTGTCTTGCGGGGCTGGGATCAGGGCCCACCTGATCCCTCATCCTGCTTTCAGGTCTTGTCTTGGTGAAATCCATTCTCCCGATCTGGCAACAGCGCAGCCACTGCGCCAACCTAGCTGAGGCAAACGTTGCCATCAGGGGGGAACTGGATGTAAGTTAGGCGATCAATTGGGAGTGAGAGTAATGGACTACAGATACAGTTCGCCTGAGCCCAAGGACGACAGCCAAACTGGCCAGTAACCCCTGAGGCGACAGGGGGCAGGTGACTCCGTGAAACAGGTCTGGACACCGGCTTTGGTGGCCAAGACTCAGGTGCCGCCGACCCCCAGAGTGGCTGTTATCGGTTCGTGATCGTCCGGATATGCGACCTGCACGTAGATCAGGCCGCCGTCTCCAACGAGCGTGCCAGCGACCCTGCACGCGCTGACAAGGTCCGTTTCGCGCACAATCAGGTCATTGGCCACCGGCACATCTTTGAGTGCCATCGCGTACCGGTTGGCTGCGGCCCCGTGGCAAACAAAATGGTCAAACTCGCGGGCGATAAAAGCCGCCATTCGGCCTAGCATGTCGTCCGTTGTCGCATCGGGCGCGCTCACAATGGCCACCCGCTTGCCTGGAACCCGAATTCGCCTGGTCGCTTGCACGCCGTTTTGCAGCGCCAGGGGCCCTAGCGCCTTGTCCAGGACAAGCTTGAAGCGTGGCGTATCGCAAACGCTGAACCGCGGTTTTAGATGGTTGGCAAACGCGCTTCCCTCAAGTCCAGTGCGAACTGCATCCCTGTCGGCCCCAAGGCTCAATGCCAGCCCGGCGGCCGCCATGGCATTTGCCGCGACATGTCTGGCGGTGCCGCCTGCGCTCTCGGGAATCGATGACAACCGGGCAAGCTCCTCCAATTCACCGTCGGCGCGGAGCATCGCAATCTGCTCGCCATCCTCGCTGAGGGCAATGCTGCGGCCACCACGCCTCACGAGTTGCTGCAAATCCGGGTTTTGCGGATCCATTGAGAAGCCAGTCACAGCAGTGGCGGACCGGGTAGCTGCCAGCAGCGCCGAATTGGGATCATCAAGGTTCACCACAAGGCTGCCTGTTGAGGTCCGCACGACCGATTGTTTGACGCGTGCGGTGTCTTCAATGGTTCCCAGTCCGTACTGGCCCTTGTGCATGTCGGACACGTTCAGAAGTGCGGCTGTATCACATCGCGGCGCATATTGGCCTTGCATGACCTGACCGCCAACCGTGCATTCAAGTACCGCCGCCGTGATGTTCTTGTGCCTGAACACCCGCCGGGCGCCATAGTAGGAAGACCGGCCGGTACCGGGCATTTGCTGTCCGTCAACCAGCACCCCGTCGCTGCACCACAGACCGACCGTGTGACCGGAAGCTTTGAGTATGGCGGCCAGCATCCGGCTGGTGGTCGTCTTGCCGTGCGAGCCGGTGATCTTGGCAACTAGGACGCCCCGCTTCCACAAACGGCCAAATGCAAGCCATCTGAATGGCCGGGTAATCGCTCTCTCCGACCGGTAGTAAGCGATCTGAACGGGAACGGGAAACTCGAAGGGCATGACCTGCAACCTTACATCAGATCAACGGCGCGTCACCGACCCAACCATGCCTCGTTTCAGCTGGCCAGCACCCGGGTGGTCGGGAACGTGATGTCGACACGGGTGCCCTTGCGGGCTTCGCTGGAGATCTCAAAAGTTGCCCGGTTGGCCTCGACCAGCGCCTTGGTCAATGGCAGTCCGAGACCGGTTCCCTGAACATCGGCCCGTCCGGCCACTTCGACCCGGCGGAACGGCTCAAGTGCGGTATTCAGCTGTTCCTCATTCATGCCGACACCGGTGTCGGTGACCGACAGCAGCAGCTCTCCGGTTTCAATGGCCTTGGCGGTGATAATCACCTGGCCGCCGGGGTCGGTAAACTTGATCGCGTTCGATGTCAGGTTCAGCAGAACCTGCTTGATCGACCGTACGTCGGCCACCACCTGGGGCAGGTTTGCAGCGACCGACTTGCGCAATATGACTCGGGCCCCGGTGGCTTCGTCCTGCATCAGCTTTATGCAGGCATCGATCGCCTGGCCCAGGTCGACCGAAATGAAATTCAGTTCCAGCTTGCCGGCTTCCACCTTGGACAGGTCCAGCAGGTCATTGACCAGTGACAGCAGATACTCGCCCGAGGTGTGGATGTCGTTCGCATAGCCTTCGTATCGTTCAGAGCCCAGCTTGCCGAACTGGCCGTTGCGCATGATGTCCGAAAACCCGATTATCGCGTTCAGCGGGGTGCGCAGTTCGTGGCTGATGCGCGCCAGGAATTCTGACTTCTGCCGACTGATGTGTTCCGCCTTGTCTCGCGACTCGCGCAATTCCGCCTCGGTTTTCTTCCATTGCGTGATGTCACGCATCACCGCGCAGAACGCCGACGCCGGTATGCCGGGCATGCGGGCATTTATCTTGCGCATGGTGATGAAAATCGGCACATCGCCGCCGTCATTGACGTTGGCAACCAGTTCACGGCCGCCGTTGAACAGCATCGACAACCCGCTGTCGCCGAGCGCGGCCAGGTAGTCGCGCACAACTTTGGCGCTTGGCTTGTCCATCAGGTCCGCCAGCGGCTTGTCGATAACACTGGCGGCATGGACCCCAAACAGCGCTTCTGCGCCGGCGCTCATATGGGTGATGCTGCCGTCTTCCGACAGGAACACAATACCGTCCGTGGCGGTGTCCAGTATCGACATGAGCTCCGACGTGCTGACAACAGGTTGCGGACCCACCAGGGTCTCTGGTTGCGGCACGTCAGGCCCGGCATTGGTGTTTGCCGCAGGCTGGCAGGGAGCATCAGGAACCCGTGCCGGCGATTGCGGGGTCAATGTGGATCTGGGCGCGTTGCCGCCTTGCGACGGTGCTGCATCAGGCCCCGGGTTGTCGCGGCGCGCGGCCGTTTCGGCAACCGGGTTTGTCGGCTGCTGGCCGGTTGCGTTGGTCAGGACGGCCATCGGCATGGCGCCGTCATTCCACGGAAAAGTCGACTTTTCGACGCTGAACTCGGCCTCGCCGCCATGTTGCCGGGCGAGCTTGACGGTTCCCTTCTTGCTGGCCAGGGCACCCAGCGCGGCGGCGATGTCATGACGCCCGACTAGGTCGTTTTCGCTGGCATATCCCAGTGCAGTTGCGATTGCCTGATTTGCATAGACGGTCTTGCCGGCACGGTACAGCACGATCGCCTTGGGGATATCAGACAGTGCGGTGCGCACGATTTCCGCAACGCCGAACCCGGCGGCTGCGGTTGCGGGCTTGCCCGGCCGGAGCTCGGCACTGTTGGCTGGCGCGGCAGGCTTCTCCGCCGCGGCTGCCGCATCTGCCGCAGCGTCTTGCGGCTGCGGTTTTGCCGGTGGCTTGGCTGTTGCGGCCTCAACTGCCTTGCGCAGCTCTGCCACCGACTCTGGCGATACGGGCTGATCGTCCGTTGCCGGTGCCGGCACCGGCATGCCGGTCGCCGGCAGTGCACGCTCAAGCGCGCGGCGGTCGGTCACGTCCTCCAGTATCATCGAAAATCCGGTGTCCGGACTGTCCGGCCCAGCCAGCGGCTTGGCCGTAACCTTGATTTCCCGACTGCCGAATCCGGTCTCCATCAGCGCAACCGAACTGGCAATGCCGGCGCGCCGCGCCCGGTCAAATATCCTGGCCGACAGATCTTGTGCCGAGATATCGCCAAGTGAAGTCGGGGTGTTGTGCCCGAACAGGGCGCGGGCCATCGCGTTGGCGTATCCTATTGCGCCGTCATCATCACAGATCACGGCTGCAACCGGCAGGGTTTCCAGCACTGAGTTTGCCTGCCCGTTGTCTTGAGTGCCGCCGGTTGCGCCTGATGGCGGGGTTTCGGCAACCATGAGCAACCCGTTGCGCCCGTCACTGAGCGCGTGCACATGCAGGGTTACGCTGAACGGCGCATCACTGACAGCCGATGCAAAACTCATCATTTCCTGCCAGCTTTCGCCGGATGCCGCGGTTCTGGCCAGTTCGGCGACACGGCCCGCACCGGGGTCTGTCTCGTCGAACGGCATGTCAATGAGATCGAACAGGCTGTCACAGCCGAACACAGTCAGCCCGGCCGCATTGGCCCAGACAATGCGCAGCCGCGCGCCATCCCACAGCCAGGCAGGCGTGGCGGCATCTTTCAGCTCATCGAGTGATGGCGCGGTCTCTATACTCAAAACAGTTCCCCAGGCCGGTCTGGCATGCCCAAAACAAGGACTGGAAGTGCAGTCCTTGCTTCACCCGCCGCATCCGAAGCACAGTTTAAGCCGGTTTTACGGGCGCCGTCCACGACTTCTTGCTGCGGCTGAGATACTTGGCATAGGCTTGTGGTTAATCGGGTCATCCTGCGCTCTTTGCCGGGCGCTTTCAGGGTCTTGAGCCACGCTGGCTTTGTGACTTGCAAAACCTGCGCCTTCGGCATAGTTTGCGGCCCGCTGAACGAGTTTTTTGTGCAGGCGTAGCTCAGTTGGTTAGAGCGCCGGATTGTGGATCCGGAGGCCGTTGGTTCAAATCCATCCGCCTGTACCATCTCGTCTTCTGCATCCCATCAGACAGATTGTCGTTTTGAGGCGTAGGTTCATAGGATGTGGACTCGCGCGCAGAACCGACATAGGCTCCGGTCTCACTAATTTGTGAAAAGGGAGTGTTTACATAATGAAATCAGTTATCAAATACACACTTGCAGCAGCCATGGCCGCTGGTTTTGCAGTTTCGGCACATGCTGCTGATCAGCAAATCGTCTCAATCGGCACGGGCGGTGTGACCGGCGTGTATTACCCCACCGGCGGTGCAATCTGCCGTCTGGTGAACAAGAACCGCAAGGAACACGGCATCCGCTGCTCAGCCGAGTCAACCGGCGGATCCATCTACAACATCAACACCATCCGGGCCGGTGAGCTGGAGTTCGGTGTTGCCCAGTCGGACTGGCAGTATCACGCCTACAACGGCACCTCCAAGTTCAAGGACAAGGGCAAGTTTGAAAAGCTGCGTGCGGTATTCTCCGTTCACCCGGAACCTGTGACGGTCATCGCCCGCGAGGATTCCGGCATCAAGAACATCTCCGATGCCAAGGGCAAACGCCTCAACATCGGCAACCCGGGCTCCGGCACGCTGGGTACCTGGGAAGTCATGGAAGCTGCCATGGGCTGGAAGCGGTCCGACCTTGCTCTGGCTGCCGGCATGAAATCTGCTGAAACCGGTGCTGCCATGTGCGACGGCAAGATCGACGCCTATTTCTGGCTGGTCGGCCATCCGTCGGCACTGACCCAGGAATCCCTGGCATCCTGCGCGTCGCACCTGGTTGACGTCACAGGTCCCGCAATCGACAAGCTCATCGCAGACCGGCCCTACTATCGTAGCGCTACTATCCCTGCCGGCATGTACAACAACGAAAAGGATGTTCAGACCTTCGGTGTCGGCGCGACATTCGTAACCAGCGCTGACGTGCCGGAAAACGTTGTGTACGAGGTAGTGAAGGCGGTGTTTGAAAACCTCGACCAGTTCAAGAAGCTGCACCCGGCATTCGCCAACCTGAAAGCTGAAGAAATGATCAAGGACGGCCTGTCGGCTCCGCTGCACGATGGTGCGATGAAGTACTACAAAGAAAAGGGCATGATGTAATCTGCCCCTCAGGCGGGAAGGTGTTCAGGCCTTCCCGTCAATTTTTTTGGCACTTTTCATTTGGTTCAACAAAAACAGAAGCTCGACCGCATCGAGCTCGTGAAAGTGGTGTGATGGTGGCGTGCCGAGGGGTCGGGCGCGAAAGGGAGGTGGGTCAAAATGGCTGCGGAGAAAGAACTGTCGAAAGCAGACGCTCTAGTTGCAGAGGTCGAAACCGGGGGTCGAAATTTAACCGGATCGACAAAGAATCTTATTCCGATTGTTTGTTTCATTTGGGCCATCTACCAGCTTTACATCTCCTCGCCACTGCCGTCTGAACTGACCGTTTCAACGGGGATCACGTTCTTCCAGTTCATCGGCAACCTGTCGATATCGCGCAAGGTTCACCTGATGTTTGCGCTGGTGCTCGCCTGTCTTGCGTTTCCTCTTTACAGGGGTGCACCGACCCGGTCGATACCGATATACGACTGGGCGCTGATAGCGCTCGGCGCGGGTGCCATCCTCTATATGGTGGTGATGGACACCAACATTGCCAATCGCGCCGGCGACTTTGCTCATGCCAACATACGCATGGACATGACCGTTGCTGTAATCGGCATGATGGCACTGGCTGTTTCCGTATACCGGTCACTTGGCCTGCCATTGGTCATCGTTGCAGCCGTACTGATGGGCTATGCCTTTGTTGGCGGAGGCAACTGGGGCGGCGCATCCTTTGTCAAGGGAACCTGGCACTTCTGGATGCAGGAAGAAGGCGTGTTCGGTACACCGCTGGCGGTTTCAACGCAGATGATCTTCCTGTTCGTTTTGTTTGGATCGATCCTCGAAAAGGCCGGGGCGGGTGGCTACTTCATCAAGATAGCGTTTGCCCTGCTTGGCTCATTCAAGGGCGGGCCCGCCAAGGCGGCTGTGATTGCGTCTGCGCTCAGCGGTCTTTATTCGGGCTCTTCGATCTCCAACACGGTGACGACCGGTACGTTTACCATTCCACTCATGAAGCGCACCGGGCTGTCGCCTGAAAAGGCCGGCGCGGTCGAAGTTGCGTCATCAACGAACGGCCAGCTCACACCTCCGGTGATGGGCGCGGCGGCGTTCCTGATCGCCGAGTTCACCGGTGTGGAATACACCACCTTGCTCAAGCATGCGCTGATCCCGGCGCTCGTGTCCTACATTGCGCTGATCTACATCGTGCATCTGGAAGCCTGCAAGCTCAACCTCAAGGGCATCCCGAAGCCGCAGGACACCATCGTCAGGACGCTGGCCCAGAAGATGATCGGTTTCCTGACCGGTTTCCTCATCGTCGCGTTCCTGTTCATTGCTGTCTACTTCACGCTTGGCTATATCAAGGAAGCGTTCCCCGGCATCTCAATGCTGTCGGTGATCGTGATCGCGGGTATCGCCTATCTGGTGCTGGCATGGTTTGCTGCCAAGCGTCCCGACCTTGAGCCGGACGATCCGGAAGCACCGATGACAGTGCTGCCGAAGGCCGCGGACACCGCCTGGACAGGCCTGTATTTCGTTCTGCCGATCATCATCCTGCTGTGGTGCATCCTGCCCACGCCGGACCGGCTGTCGCCGTCAACCGCTGCGTTTTATGCCTGTCTCGCCATGACCTTCATCGCGGTGACCCAGCACATCATCAAGGGCGCGTTCCGCGGCAACATGGACCTTGCTGCCAATTTCCGCAGAGGTGTCTCGGAATGGAGCGACGGCATGGTTTCCGGCGCCCGCAACATGATCTCGATCGGCATCGCCACAGCTGCGGCGGGCGTCATTGTCGGCGCGATTTCGCTCACCGGTGCACATTCCATGGTCGGCGAACTGGTCGAGTTCCTGTCCGGTGGTTATCTCATCGTGATGCTGCTGCTGGTGGCTGTGATGAGCCTCATCCTCGGCATGGGCCTGCCGACGACGGCCAACTATCTGGTGGTGTCCTCGCTGATGGCGCCGGTGATCGTCGCGCTTGGTGCCAAGTCCGGCCTGATCGTGCCATTGGTTGCCGTGCACCTGTTCGTGTTCTACTTCGGCATTCTGGCCGACGACACGCCACCGGTGGGGCTTGCAGCCTATGCCGCCGCGGCAATCTCCAAGGGAGATCCGATCAAGACCGGCGTGCAGGGCTTCATGTACGACATTCGTACGGCACTGCTGCCGTTCCTGTTCATCTTCAACACCGAACTTCTGCTGATTGATGTCGGCCCGTTGAAGGCGATATTCGTGTTCATTGTCGCGACCGTTGCGATGATGCTATTCGCGGCGGCCACTCAAGGCTGGTTCTTCACCCGCAGCAGGGTATGGGAAACAGTCGCGCTGCTGGCGATTGCGCTCACCCTGTTCCGGCCAGGGTTATTGCTCGATCGCGTCTCGCCGCCTTATGAACAAAGGTCGGGTCTTGAGGCGCTGCAACTGGCTGAAGCTGCGCCTGCCGACAGTACGCTGCGCGTCAGGCTGGTCGGGCCGGACTTCGACGATCCGGATGACAACAACTCCACCTATCTTGAGTTGAACCTCGGAGCAGCGGGTGATGGAGAAACCCGTTTCACCCAGTCAGGTCTCAACGTGCTGGAAGATGGGGACAAGATGACCATCGACGGCCTGACCTGGGATTCCAAACACAAGCATCTGGACAAGCTGTTCACCATAGGGGATCTGGACAAGCCGCTGTACATCGAGCAGGTGCTGGTGAAGCGGGATCGCATGCCCAAGGAAGTGTTCTACATTCCGGCACTGCTGTTGCTCGGTCTGATCATCTTCCTGCAGCGCCGCCGCCACCGCGAGGATGATCCGGAGACCGAAGCCAAAGCGGCTGCGGCCTGAGCCAGGAGAAAACAGGAATGTACAAATCCATTCTTTTGCCGGTTGATCTCGGCCACGACAGTTCCTGGAAAAAGGCAGCTCCAGAAGCCGTCGCGCTGGCCAAGCAGCACGGTGCGAAGATCCACCTGCTGACCGTGATCCCGGATTTCGGCATGGCCGTTGTTGGCAGCTTCTTTCCCGCCGACTATGCCGAAAAGGCGCTGCAGGCGACCAGTGAGAAGCTGGCCGCGCTGGGGTCTGAAATCATTCCGGGTGATCTGCTGGCCAATGTTCACGTCGCCCACGGAACCGCCTATCAGGAGATCATCAGCACCGCGAGAAAGCAGGGCTGCGACCTGATCGTGATGGCATCGCATCGCCCTGAGATGTCCGACTATCTGCTCGGCCCCAACGCGGCCCGGGTCGTGCGGCATGCGGATCAGTCGGTCATGATCGTGCGCAGCTGAGTGCCTGACGCCCAGTCCTTTGGTCCGACCGCCGTATAGAGAAATTGCCTGATGCCGGATTGGGATCTGTTGAGAACATTGTACGATGCCGCCATCCAGGCGGCGCAGCCGGCGCTGTGCCTGCCACCGCATCTGCCGGCACCGCCGAAAGGAAAAACCATCGTGGTCGGGGCCGGCAAGGCGTCCGCCGCCATGGCGGCTGCGGTGGAAGCCAACTGGCACCGGCCCCTGCAGGGCCTTGTGCTCACCCGCTATGGTCATGGCTGCGCCTGCGAGCATATCGAGATCGTCGAGGCCGCCCATCCGGTGCCGGACCAGGCCGGCTTTGAGGCGGCTGCCCGCATTCACGCCATGGTGCAAGGCCTGACACCTGACGATCTGGTGTTGTGCCTGATTTCCGGCGGCGGCTCGGCATTGCTGACCGCACCGGCTGCCGGCATCAGCCTGGCCGAAAAGCAGGCTGTCAACAAGGCGCTGCTGGCCAGCGGTGCTCCCATTGGCGAGATGAACTGCCTGCGCAAGCACCTGTCGGCCATCAAGGGCGGCAAGCTGGCAGCCGCAGCCCATCCGGCAAAGGTCGTGTCGCTGCTGATTTCCGATGTGCCTGGCGATGACCCTTCCACCGTTGCATCGGGCCCCACGGTCGCGGACCCGACGACCCGGGCGGACGCCTTGGCGATCCTCGACAAATACGATCTGGACGTTGCACCATCGGTGCGCGCGTTCTTAAAAACCGAAGCCGCCGAAACTCCCAAACCCGGCGATCCCCGCCTGGCAACCGCCGACACCCGCATGATCGCAACGCCGCGCCTGTCAATCGATGCGGCGGCAAAGATTGCCCGCGAACACGGCTATCACGTCGTTGACCTGGGGGATGATCTTGAAGGCGAGGCGCGCGAGGTGGGAGCCACCCATGCACGCATTGCCCTGGAAACCAAAGGTCCGGCCATCATCGTATCCGGCGGCGAGACCACCGTCACTCTCAAAGGCAAGGGCCGTGGCGGGCGCAATGCAGAATACGCGCTCGCGCTGGCCATCGGTCTTGATGGTGCTGCGCATGTGTCGGGCGTGGCCATAGATACCGACGGCATTGACGGGTCCGAGGACAATGCGGGTGCGCGCGTGGTGCCCGACGTGCTCGCCCGGGCAGCGGCCATGGGCCTGGACGCCCAAGCCATGCTGGCCGACAACGACGCCTACGGGTTCTTCGAGGCCACCGGCGACCTGGTGATGACCGGGCCGACACTCACCAACGTCAACGATTTCCGCGCCATCATAGTCGGCGCCTGAGACGGCTACCCCGTCGTGCCGTCATGCCAGCGAAGGCTGGCATCCAACATCCACAATGCGTGTCATACTGATGTCGGCTTGGACCCCGGCCTTCGCTGGGTTGACGCTTATGTTTTGCCAGGGACCAGCCCCCGACAATGCTCCTAACCCAGCATTTTCAGGGCGCGGGTGAAGAAGTCTTCGGCGCCGAAATTGCCCGACTTGAGCGTGATGGCGAAAGTCTCGCCGCCGCGCTCGGCAAAGCACCACGGCACACCAGGAGCAACTTCGCGGCCGACGCTCAGCCGGTCGGTTGCCAGCGCCTGGGTGACCGCGCCTGAAGTCTCGCCACCGGCGACGACAAACCGCCTGACGCCGAGCTCGAACGCATCGCCTGCCAGGGCGGCCAGCGCATCTTCCACCACCTGACCGGCCTTGTCGCGCCCAAGCTGTTCCTGGGCGGCAGCCACATCGGCCGGTTCCGCCGTTGCATAGATGATCTTCGCGGCATTCGGGTCCTGCGATGCCAGCCATTGCCGGGCCTGGGCCAGGGCGTCCGGGCCGTCGGCCAGTGCCAGCGGGTCAAGCCGGAACGATGCTGCGGACCCGCAGTAGTCGGCCACCTGCGCCCTGGTCATGGCGGAACACGATCCCGACAGCACGATATTGCCGGCCGCCGTGGCCGGCGCCGTGATCTCGCCGCCGGTTGCGGCAACGCTGCCTTTTGCCGCCAGCAGGCGCGGCAGGTCCAGCGCCAGCGCGCTGCCGCCGGTTATCAGTTTGAAATCCTGCACCGCTTCGGAAATCGCCGCCAGGTCGGACTGCGAAATCGCATCCGGAACGATGTGCTGAATGCCATTGTATGCCAGCGCGCGCAGTTGCCCGGCTATGTGGGCTGCGCCTTTGGCAACCTCCGGCCAGGCGATATGCCCGACCTTGCCCTCGACTTGCGGTGTCAGCAGCCGCATCAGGTTGGCGTCGCGCATCGGCGTCAGCGGATGATCGCGCATCGGGCTTTCATCAAGCGGCACATCGCCGACAAACAGGTTACCCATATAGATGGAGCGACCGTTTTCGGGAAAGGCCGGACAATAGATGGTCTGCTTCGTGCCCAACTTGTCCATCAGGGCTTCCGATACCGGACCGATATTGCCGTCGGGCGTTGAATCGAATGTCGAGCAGTACTTCCAGTAGAGCTGGCCGGCACCGCGGGCCATCAGCCAGTCGGCCGCCTTGCCGGTCACCGCCACGGCTTCGTCGACCGGTTCCGTCCGGCACTTGAGGGCGATCACCTCGAATGGAGCCGGCGGGCTGGCGTCGTCGGCTGGCGGCACACCGATGCGCAGGCCCACCTGACGGCCGGACCGGGCGAGAATGGCGGCCAGGTCGCTGGCGCCGGTGAAATCATCGGCGATACAGCCCAGTGCGATACTCATGTCCTGCCACCCTCTTGCTTGCCCGGCGTCATCCGGCCATGTTGGCGACGCGGCAACGGTTGTCGTGTTCTCTCACTGTTTAGAAGCAAACCACATGACACTCAAGGCACTCACCCTCGGCTCCGCCGTCATCGATATCATCGTCACCATTGCGCCGGAGCGCATCGAGCACATGCGCATGCGCAATGCGGAAGCCTCGTTCCTGCTGGTGGAGGAAGGCCGCAAGGTCGACGCGGAATCCGTGACCCGCCATATCGGCGGCGGCGGTATCAACACGGCGGTGTCGCTGTCGCGGCTCGGGTTTGAGACCGCGGCTCTGGTGAAAACCGGCGCCGACCGCAACGCCGAGGACGTCATCGCGCGGCTGGAGCGCGAAGGTGTCTCGCGAGAGTTTCTGGTCAGCGACGACAAGCTGGCAACCGGGTCGTCGGTGCTGCTGTCGTCGCACGAACGCAATGCCGGCATATTCACCGCCCGTGGCGCCAATACCGCACTGCTGCCGGGTGACCTTGCCGACGAGGCATTTGAACGCGACCTGGTGTTCATATCCGGCCTGTCCAACGAGTCGGCCGACTGTTTTCCGCATGTCATCGGCAAGGCCAGTGCTGCCGGCGCCCGGGTCGCCACAAATCCCGGCATCCGGCAGTTGTCGTCGCGCACCGACGAGTTTTTTGCCTGCCTCGACCGGATTTCCATCCTGACCCTGAACCGGGTTGAATCCGAACAGCTGGTGCCCCGGCTCATTGCCGACGGCAGTGCCGACCAGCGCACCTTCATAAGCCCGGCCGGAGATCCCGCTTCCCTGGTCGACCGGGGGCTGGTGGCCGGCGGCTTCAACCTGCCGTTCGACAGCTATGTCCGGGCCATCACGTCGCTTGGCGTCGACATGCTGCTGGTGACCAATGGCCGCGATGGCGCCTATGTCGGCACCGCCGATGCCATCTGGCATTGCACGGTGCCGAGCGTCGAGGTGGCCGGCACGGCTGGTGCCGGCGATGCGTTTGCCTCGACATTCGCCGGCATGATCACCGCCGGCGCGGACATCGAAGACGCCCTCAAGTCGGCCACCTGCAATGCCGGTTCCGTGGTCAGCCATGTCGACACCCAGACCGGCCTGCTCAGCCGCGACGGCGTCGCTGCACGGGTGCAGAAGTTTGAGGACCGGCTGCTGGTGAGCAAGTGGGATATAGTGTGAATGTTTGAGTGGTTGTTTTTGGTGGTCGAACGGCTTGCCCGCCTTCGGCGGTCCATCTTGTCTGGTCGAACAGCTTTCCTCGCTTTGCTCGGGCCGTTCTTCTTTTGATCAATTCCGCTCACGCAAGCAGGCTTCGCCTGCGCTCCGCTAGGGCGCACTTCGTGCGGCGCGCAGTCGCGCTTGCCTCGGCACGTCCCTTGCCTCGGAGGAGCATATCAAAACCGTTGTGGTGAATTCTGGAACTAGGCCCGACCGGGCCTCGGGCCGGTCAGGCCCGCCCCCGCGGAGCGCAGCCGTCAGGCTGCTTGCGTGAGCGATATGAGCCTAGTGAGACAATAATCCAACCCAGCCTATCCCGAGCAGCTGGCGCCGCCGAGCACACAGAACTTCGAGCAGTGCGGGTGGTTGAGCTTCACTGCGCCGTCGGCAAAGTTGCCGCCGTCGGCGGTCAGCGACGAGGCCAGGTCGGGGCCCATTTCAAAATCGCCGTCATAGGGCAGCAGCGTGCACGGCAGCACCGCCGGTGCATCCGCGCCTTTGCGCTTCACCACCATGCGGCTTGTCGCGCACATCTGCTCGTCCGGGCGCTTGCTCAGGATGTCCCAGCACGCCGTGGTGATCTCCGGCACGTCTTCTCTTTCGTTCATTTCCGGAAACAACACCAGCTGGCCCCGGTCGGCCGGATCGATGCGCCAGCCGCGCACCGCAATCAGGTCGCGGTAGCCGGTGCGCGAGATGTCGTCGGTCTCGCCCCAGCAGGTGCGCCCGGCGATGGCGATCTGGAAGCCTTGCGCGTTGAGCCAGTCCATGCCGGCGACCGCCCGGTCCCAGGTGTTCGGCCCGCGCTCATCCTCGTGCAGCGCCTTGGCGTAGTGATCCAGGCTGACGCGCAGGGTGATGCGTCCTGGAAAGCGCTGGTTCAGGTCGACCAGCCCGGCCTTGACCTTGGGGCGCTGCATGGGCTGCATGGCGTTGGTTAAAACCAGCACCTCGTGGCCGCGCGCCAGTGCCGCCTCCATCATCGCCAGCATGTCCGGGTTCATGAACGGCTCGCCGCCGGTGAAGGCGATTTCCCGGGTGCCGAGCTCAAGCTCGGCAATCTCGTCGAGCAGCGAAACCGCGTCGGACAGCCTGAAGTATTCCAGCCGGTCGTTGCTCGGCGACGACTCAATATAGCAGTTGGCGCAGGTGATGTTGCACAGCGTGCCGGTATTGATCCACAGCGTCTCCAGCGCGCTCAGGCTGACGCTGGCACGCACCTCGCCCAGGGCGGTCAGGTCCGGGTTCTTGAACTTTGCCGGGTCGATGGGTTCAAACTCGGCAACGAGCGGATGGGATATTTCATTCATGAGCGGAGAAACTAGCGTTATCAAAGCGCCGACACTACCATGAAATTCATGTAATGACATAATTGTCAGGATGCCGTGATCCTGCTTGACAGGCCGCTGAGGTCATGCCGTCTAATGGCGGCAGCGCACTGCGGGTGTAGCTCAATGGCAGAGCAGGAGCTTCCCAAGCTTAAGACGAGGGTTCGATTCCCTTCACCCGCTCCAGGTGCAGTGGTCAGTAATTGGACATTTTAACTGCCCCGAAACATTACATTTTCAGTTTAACCTCAATTACATCCCGTCAGGTCTTTCTATGCCGGTGCAAATTCGCTACTCATTGTCCGTGTCCGCACGCTGTTGTCTCGTGCGGCATGTCTGATGTGGTTTGAGCCGAGGCCGGAATGAACGCAGTTGCCCTGTCCATCCGTCAATGCGGGTGGCTCCCCTACGTTATGATCGCCGTTTTTGCCGGGCTGGCCGGTGTCACCGCCGCTGCTGCGCCCGCTGCGGCAGATGAGCTGCCGTTGTTCCGGCAGGTTGCCAAAGTCGACGTGACCACCAGCCTGCGCAAGGTGCGCCGGGTCAGGTTCGCAGTCGATACCAGTTTTCCGCCGTTTGCGTTTCGCGACAATGCCGGCGCGCTCACCGGATTCCTGCCCTTGTCGGTCGACTCCATGTGCACGGACCTGAAAATCAAGTGCGAGTTCGTCATCCAAGACGCCTCCAACATGGAAAGCGCGCTGACCGGCAACGAGGCCGATGTCGCTGTCTACATGAAGGCCCGTGACGAGCTGGATTTCAGCAAGCTGGAATTCACTCGGCCGTTCCTGCGTCCGTTCGGCCGCTTTGCCACCCGCACCTCGAGCCCGATCCGGAAGACCGATGTGCG
>JBCCVY010000025.1:0-17765 GCA_039194725.1 Pseudomonadota bacterium | reverse complement strand
GGTTGCCTCGATGGAGCACCAGTACTTTCTGACCGAACCGATAGCTGACCTTGAGGCGCTCGGCTTCAGGGTGCCGCTGATCCGCTGCCCCACCGATGATTTCTATTCGCGGCAGGAAAAGTCCGGCCTGCTGGTGGGATTCTATGAACAGGACTGCCGGACCTGGGGGCTGAACGGGATCGATCCGGATTTCACCAACGCGCTGTGTCCGGATGATCCGGACCGGGTGCTGCCGGTGCTGGAGAACGTGTTTGAGCGCATGCCGTGTCTCACCGAAGTCGGCATCCACACCATCATCAATGGCCCGATCACCTACACCCCGGACGGCCTGCCGCTGGTCGGACATGTGCCGGGCAAGCGCAACGCCTGGTGCATCACCGGCCTGCGGGCCGGGCTCGGCGAAGGCGGCGGCCACGGCTGGCTGCTGGCGCAGCAGATCGTGCATGGCGAAGCCTGTTATGACACCTGGTGCCTCGACCCGCGCCGTTTTGCGATCTATGCCGATGTTGACTACACAGCCCTGAAGGCAATCGAGGACTACCAGAACGAGTTCCGGTTTCACATGCCGCACGAGTACCGGCCGGCGGGCCGGCCAGCGCGTACCACGCCATTGTATGACACGCTGAAGCAGGCGGGCGCCGAGTTCGGCACAGTGAACGGCTGGGAGCGGGCGGTGTACTTCAAACCGTCCGCAGGCTTTGCTGAAGTGCATTCGTTCAGGTTCAACAATACGTTCGATGTGGTTGCGCGCGAGGTCGAGGCGGTCCGGGAGCGGGTCGGGATCATGGAGGTGTCGGGCTTCAACCGCTACGAAATCACCGGTGCCGGCGTGCATGACTGGCTCGACACCATCATGTGCTCGCGGGTACCGCGAAAAGAGGGCAGGGTGGGACTGGCCTACTTCCTCAACGATGATGGCAATGTGAAGGGCGAGGCTACCCTGGCCAACCTGGGTCCGGACCGGGTCTGGTATGGTTCAGCGGCAGCCGCCGAACTGCATGATATGGACTGGCTCAACGAACACCTGCCGGACGATGGCTCGATCACGATCAAAAGCCTTGTGGAGACGCATTCCATCCTCGTTGTGGCTGGCCCCAGATCGCGCAATCTGCTGCAGGCGGCTTTTGCCGACGTGGACTGGTCACAAGACAGTTTTGGCTGGCTGAGCGTGCGCGAGGTCACCCTTGCCGGACATCTGGCCGTCGCCATGGCGGTCAGCTTTTCCGGCGAACTGGCGTGGGAGCTACATATCCCGAGTGACGGACTTGTGGATTGTCATGCGGCACTGACCGCAGCCGGAGAGCCGCTTGGGCTTGCGCATTTCGGTTTGCACGCAGTGGAGTCCATGCGTATCGAGAAGGGTTACCGGCACTGGAAAGCAGACTTGATCACCGAGTTCAATCCGATGGAGTCGGGCCTTGAGCGGTTTGTGAAGATGGACAAGCAGTTTGTCGGCAAAGACGCTCTTGAAGCGATGATCAAAGCTGGCCCGAGACGGCTGTTTGTCTCGCTGGAGCTGGACACCGATGATGCGCCGGCTCACCCCGGCGACAGCATCATGTCGGAGGGTCGGGTGGTCGGTACCGTGACGTCGGCTTCGTGGGGGCACCGGGTGGGCAGGAACCTGGCCATGGGGTTTGTAGATGCATCCTTTGCGGGCATTGGGCAATGTCTCCAGGTGGAAATTGTCGGTGAACCGGTAGCGGCAGTGGTCTGCGAGCCTTGCCGCTATGATCCGGACAATGCACGGGTCAGGTCGTGACCTGCAGTTGCGGTGCGGCAGACGGCGGGACACCGGGCAGGCCGCCGAAGCGGCGATTGCGGCTTCTGAAAGCCAGGACTGCGTCGGCCAGTTCCTCGCCGGTGAAGTCGGGCCACAGTGTCCTGGTGAACCACAATTCGGCATAGGCACTTTCCCACAACAGGAAGTCGGAGAGCCGCTGTTCGCCGCTGGTGCGGATCAACAGGTCAATGTCGCGATAACCGGACCCGGTCGCCAGGGCCTGCGACAGGGTGTCGGTCGTTACGGGGCCGTTCCAGAATGCCCTGGCGGCTGCGGCGAGCAGGGCATGGCGGCCGGAAAAATCGATGGCAAGGCGGGCATTGAGCATGGTGCCAGATGCGGTGATCGCCTCGATTTTCTCAATTGCGGCCACCGTGGACACGGGCAGGCGGTCTCGGCGTCCAATAACGGTCAGTCTCACACCGGCATCTGCGAACGGCTGCGCCTCCATGGTCATGTAGTGTTCGATGAGCTTCATCATGCCATCGACCTCCGGTTTCGGGCGTTTCCAGTTGTCTGACGAGAACGCGAACATGGTCAGCGTATCGATATTGAGGCCGGGCGCGGCCATCATGACGCGGCGCACCGCATCGACACCGGCGTGATGGCCTTCGGTTCTGGTGAGGCCGCGCCGCTCGCCCCAGCGGCCGTTGCCGTCCATGATGATGCCGACATGCAGGGGGGCGGGCGTTGTTTTGCCATGCAGATTACTTTGCATTGTAAAGTTCCTTCGCAAATTTTTTTTGGTAGTCGTGGGTTTCAGTCAGGCGGGTTTCAGTTTGCCCGTACCGGGTGACGCAGCGGGCGATTCCTCAGCAGCAGAATTGGCGTTTCGCACCACCTGCTCCAGCACGTTGAGATACTCCAGAAACCGTTCGCGGCCTGCGGGTGTCAGGGCGCAGGATGTATGCGGGCGGTTGCCTTCATAGCCTTTGTGAACGGCCACGAGACCTGCTTCTGCCAGCACCTGAACATGGCGTGACAGGTTGCCGTCGGTCAGGCCGCAAAGGGTTTTCAGTTCATTGAAAGCAAGACCGTCAGAATGCGAGATCAGCGATGTCATGACACTCAGCCGTGCCTTTTCATGGATGATCCGGTCCAGCCCGTCATAGGAGAATGGCGCATCACTTGGCGTCGGCATGGAACTCTCCATAGGCAAAGTGCAGGACACCGGCCAGCGCCAGTTGCCCGAGCGTGACCGGCACACCCATCAGCCATGGCGACAGGGCAGGGGTTGAGCTGGCCAGCATCAGCACGGTGAAACCTGACACGAAGTACCAGCCGCCGATCCAGCGCACGGCGCGTGGCAGTGACCGGGCACCGGCAAAGATGCCGAGTGCCAGGAACACCTGCCAGAGGCCGGGCAGCATCCACAGGGCGTCCGGGGCAAACTTCCAGATGACGAAGGTGGTGACCAGTCCCGCAAAACCTGCCGGCAGAAACTGCTCGAAGGCGTTCAGCACAATGGCATCGGCCAGTCCTCCGTGATGGCGATGCGAGCGGGCATAAACCTCCGCCGAGATCAGGCAGGCGGCAATCGCGGCGGTGACGAGCCAGGTCACCAGATAGGCGGTATGATCCGCCGCGAGCAGGCCTGGCCAGAACGACTGCGACATGGCAGCCAGCGCCGCGAGGCCGCCGCTTACCGCCATGACGGCGGGGCCAAACCCGCGGAACATGGTTCCGGCGGCAAGCTGGCTGCGCATATCGGAAATGTCAGCCAGGGCGCGATCAATGTCTTTCATGAGGCCATCCAATTAACTTTACAACGCAAAGTATATGGAAATGCAAAGTGAATAGCAAGCCCGGAATGCCAGCGCAGATTGAGTGACTACAATATCTGGCTGAGGAACTCGCGGGTGCGGGGGTCCGTGGCGTTTTCGAAGAAAGTCTTGGGTGGGCCGTGTTCGACAATGACGCCGCGGTCGGTGAAGTAGATATGGTCTGCAATTTCGCGGGCAAACCCCATTTCATGGGTGACCAGGATGCAGGTCATGCCGTCCGCGGCCAGATCCTTGATCGTCACCAGGACCTCCTTCACCGTTTCGGGATCCAGTGCGGCCGTGACCTCGTCAAACAGCATGACATCCGGGTTCATGGCCAGCGAACGGGCGATTGCGACACGCTGCTGCTGGCCGCCCGACAACTCGCCCGGGTAATTGTTCTCCTTGCCTTCCAGGCGCACTTTCTTGACCAGGGCACGGGCACGCTTTTCGACCTCGTCCTCGGGCTGCTTCAACACCAGCAGCGGCGCCATCATGACGTTCTCAAGCGCCGTCTTGTGCGGGAACAGGTTGTACTGCTGGAACACCATGCCGACTTTCTTGCGCAGCTCCAGCTTGTCCAGTCCGGGAGCATTGACTTCCTGACCCTCGACCTGAATGGATCCGGACTGAATGTCGTTGAGCGCGTTGATGCACCTTATCAGTGTTGACTTGCCGGAACCGGACGGCCCGATAATGCAGATCACCTCACCTTTCATCACGTCCAGGCTGACACCCTTCAGCACCTCAAGGTCGCCAAACGACTTGTGCACGTCCTTGATGGAAACGATCGGCTGATCCGGTGTCCATTCGGTCTCAGGCATTGTTCATGGTCCTCACAGTTTCACCGTGTATTTTCGTTCAAGCGCAATGGTCCAGCGCGCAATCGGATAGCAATAGGCAAAGAAGATGACCAGGCAGAAGCCGTAAAACGGTACCAGCAGTTCCGGTCTGCTGTTTTCCGCCGCCATGGCCTGTTGTGACAGTGTCACGATTTCTTCCACGCCGAGCAACGAGACCAGCGGTGTTGCCATGGTCAGGATGGCATACCAGTTCATCCACGGCGGGATCATGCGCTTGAAGCACTGCGGCAGGATGATGCGCCACAGCGTCTGCTGCCGGGAATAGGCGAGCGATTCAGCCGCTTCCCATTGTCCAGACGGGACGGATGCGATGGCGCCACGCACCACTTCGGAGATATTGGCCATGATCGGCAGCGACAAGCCGATTACCGCCTTGATCCAATCCGGTATCTGAATGGTCAGACTGCCGATCTCGATCTTGAACGGAAACGCCAGCATGACAATGAACAGCAACACCAGCCACGGCGAGTTGCGGAATGTCTGGGTGATCAGCCAGGCCGGCTGCGAAATCATCCGGTTTGGCGAGATCTGCATCAGCCCGAGCACCACGCCGGCAATTGTGCCCAGTGCCATGGTGGTGACCGAGATCAGGATGTTGAACACGAAGCCCTGGAACACCAGAAACGGCAGCCACCGGATCAGCGCGCTTGTGGCATCGGCCATGGTGAATGTCGACTGGGCATAGGCCGCTATCGGCCACATCATGAAGATGGCGGCAAGTGCCGGCAGCGTCCACCAGGGCAGGTCCGACACAAATCGGGAGAAGTTGATGTCACTGGCGCTGCCGGGGGTGGCGACGCTTACAGGCTTCAGCACCGCCATGTCGGTGGCAGATGCTGAATTGATGCCGGGTATGGGTCTGAGAATGGCCATGATCAGCTCTGCCCATAACCGGGGATGCGCATGTTGCGTTCCCACTTGTTCATGCCCATGACCAGAATGCCGACCAGGACGATATAGACCAGGAACATCAGCACCATGCAGGCGTTTTGTGCGGTGGAGTAGTCGTTGTAGATGCTGACCAGCTGATACAGCAATTCAGGAACGGCAATTACTATCGCCTGGGTTGTGGTCTTGACCAGATTGACCAGGTTGTTGTTGAGGGATGGCAGCGAAACCCGGAACGCCAGCGGCAGTACCACGTAACGGTAAATCTGCAGCCGGTTCATACCCAGCGCATCAGCTGCTTCCTTGGTGGAGTCCGGTACGGCTTCGATACCGGCCCGGAAAATCTCGACGTTGAAGGCGCCGGCGAAGAACGACAGCGACAGGATCGCCCATCCGACATTGGAGATGATCGGTACTTCCAGCCATCCGTCGGGAGAGTAGGTCGGGGTGAACTGACCGAGGGCGAAATAAAAGAAAAGCAACTGCACCAGCGGCGGCGTGTTGCGGAAAAACTGGATGTAGCCCTGGACGATCATGCGCAGCCACTTGATCGGAGAGCCTTGCAGCCAGGCACCGATAATGCCGATCAACACCGACAGGATGACGCACACAACCGACAGCTTGATTGTGGTCCACAAGCCGGTCAGCACACGCTCGGTTTGCACCGGATCATACAGATAGATGAAATTCCATTTCGGATTGGTCTGCGCCAACTCCCGAAAAAAATCCTGGAACGCTTCCAGCATTGCCCCTCAGTCCCCTCATTCATTTGAGTTTCCGGGAGCATCCGGACGAATGCTCCCGGGGAATGCGGTATCAGTTTGGCCGTGCTACTTGGCGAGCCAGTCCTTGTAGAGCTCCTTCTTGTCGGCCAGGAACTTGGTAGGCTGGATGCCCCATTTCTTTTCGAGCTCGATCAGGCGTCCGGACGACAACCAGTTGTACTGCATGCCGGACATGAAGTTGCCGAACACGCAGTTCTTTTCAGCCAGCGGTACGGCCAGGCCCCACGGATTGTCGTCTTCGGAGTTCAATGGCATTTCAAAATCGTTGTACTCGCCTGACGACAGATCGGACATGATCGAGGAATCGTCATAGACCCAGGCCACGCATTTCTTGTCGCGCAAGGCCTGCTTGGCTTCGGCATTGCCGGTGAAGGCGATGACCTTGGCACCATAGCGCTCGGTGACGATCTTGTTGTAGAAGGCGCCTTGCTTGCCGCACACCGGCTTGTCCTTGAGGTCTTCCCACTTCTTGATGCCGACGGCCTTCGGCGACATCACATTGGTTCCGGACGTGTAGTAGTTCGGTCCGACAATGCCGACAATCTTGCGACGGTCCTCACGGTCCGACATGGTGGCAATCATCAGGTCGATCTTGCCCTGCTCGAGAAACTGCATCCGGTTGGATGACTGCACCGGCACCATTTCGAGCTCGACGCCCATGGCGTCGGCGACATCCTGCGCCATGTCGGCTTCCATGCCGATCAGCTTGCCGGAAGGATCACGAAAACCCCATGGCTTGTAGTCGGCCTTCACGCCAACCACCAGCTTGCCGGCGGCCATGACTTTCTTCCAGGTGTCATTGCTGCATTGCGCCGCGGTGGCCGCTGTTGCTGCGGTTGCCAGCGCAACACCGGCGGCGATGCCCAGTTTGAGTGATTTTTTCAGCATGTAAGTCTCCCTTGCTCTGTCGACGGCAAGGTGGTTGTGCCCCTTGCCCCAATCGCCTTTACAGCGAATTCCTGTTTTGCAACCGAGTGTTGCGGCCGGCTGCAGTGTGACCCGCTCAGTCAAGACCATCTTTCGAGAGATTGCAATCGGGATTTCCGTTTAGGTCAAAGCATGAAGCGGATCAGGTGGGCCGACACATCGTCTGCCGCCTCGACCAGGATCGAGTGCTTGTAGTGCGGCAGGATAACCAGCTCGGAATCGGGCAGGGCAGCATCAATCTGCTTGTTGAGGCGGGGGTTGCAGCCACCGTCGTTCTCGCCGGTCAGCACCAGCGACGGTGCGGCGACCTCGTGCAGCCAGGGCGCCATTTCCGTGCCTGCATAGATACGGAACACGTTCATGAAAACATCGGGGTCGGTGCCGATGACCTGCTTCAGGCGGCGCTCGACGAGTTCCGGATGGCTGTCGATGAAGTCGTCGGTGAACCAGCGCGCGGTCAGTGTTTCGAGCACCTGAGCAATGCCCTTGTCCTGCATAGCCTTGACCACAGCCCAGACCTTTGCGCTGTCGTCATCCGTCCGGAATGCAGCCGTGGAAAGTATCCCCAGTGACAAGACCCGTTGCGGATGGGCCCGGGCATAGGCGGGACCGATCTGACCGCCAAGCGAGTGTCCCGCGAAATGGGCTTTCTCAATACCGGTTTGCCGGCGCAGGTTTTCCAGGTCGGCCACCAGGTCGTCAAGCCCGAACTCTCCGTCGGGCAGCGGCGATGTGCCATGGCCACGCAGGTCATACGAGACAACAGTGAAATGTTCACGCAACACCGGCACCATGAAGCGCCAGGCATCGCGCGCGGCGCCAATGCCGTGGATGAGGAAAAGGGGAGGTCCTGAACCCTCGATCGTGTAGTCACAGTCCATTGCTGTGGTCATGGCGCTCCTCCATCGGCACTACCGGCATCAGGTTCTCCTATTCCGCAGCCTGCGTGGCGCGATGGGTGAAGTGTGGCATTACATCTTCTGCAAACTGCTGAATGCAGTCCAATGTTTCGGCTTGCGATGCGCCAAAGTTCACATTGAGGATGACCCGGTCCACCCCGGCGTCCGCGTAGGGTGCAAGCTTGTCGATCATCTCCTGCGGCGTGCAGATCAACAGGCTGTCAGCCAGCTCATCCACGGTCTGCTTGCGCGGCAGCGGTTTGATCATGCCGTTCTCGACAATGCCCGGACCGGTGAACACATTGTCGAAACGGCTGTAATACTCGTTGGCCTGCTCAATCTTGGCCCGGCGGTCAGCGGCTGACTTGCAGATGAAGCCGACACGCGACAGTGACAGTGTCAGGTGCCTGCCGTCTTCCCCCATCTCCGCTTTGGCCGACTTGTGGGCGGATACCTGGTCCAGCATCATCTGGTGGCTGCCGGACAGGGGCGTGGTCTGGATGTGGAAGCCGCGTTTGGTGCATGCGTGAATGCCGGCCGGCACCATGACCGCCATCATGATCTGCGGCGGACGCACCGGTCGTGGCATTATGGTGATCGGGTCAAACCTGTAGTACTTGCCATCCCAGGACACCTCTTCCTTGCTGAGCAGCGCCTGCAACACATCAAGCGACTCGTCGAATTTTTCCCGGGACGTGTCGAGGGGGACTCCCAGTCGTTCCATTTCGAACCCAAAGGCACCGCGGCCGACTCCGAGCATCAGACGGCCCTTGGTGAAGATGTCGGCGCAGATAACTTCGCCGGCATAAGTGCGCATGTCGTGCAGCGGCAACACGGCGACCGACGTCAGGATCTTGATCCGGTCGGTGTTGTCGGCAATCTTGACCGCGAACTGTAAAGGCGCCGGCAACATCAGTATGTTGATCAGGTGGTGCTCCGTGAGAGAGACCGCGTCGAAGCCTGTCCGGTCAGCCAGGACCGCCTGTTCGAGCATGTCCGCATAGACCCTGTCACCGCCATATGCCTTGTCGGGATAGTAGGCTGAAAGCTGAATCGAGAAATCCATGGTGCTGCTCCGGCTGATGTCCGGGTCATGATGCCGTAAGGCGATAATGCCGTAAAACGAATTTTATTTGACATATAATTCGATTATTTCGATTTTACTGACATGAACCTGTTGATGCTGAAGACCTTCCTGGCGGTTGTTCAGACCGGCAACCTGAACAAGGCTGCCGACATCATGAACGTCACCCAGTCGACGGTGACAGCCAGGCTCGACGCGCTGGACACCGAGCTTGGGCGACCATTGCTGGTTCGTTCACGCAAGGGCGCACAGTTGACCAAAGCGGGCTTCGCATTCCAGCGCCATGCCGAGCTGATGGTGAGAACCTGGGAGCAGGGACGCAAGGCGGTCGGCCTGCCAAGCGGGTTTTCAGGCATGGTTTCGCTGGCCACTCATGAGGAGCTGTGGACGGGGCTGGGTAAACGCTGGCTCGAACTTGCCCGGCAACAGCAGCACGACATTGCATTTGAGGCATGGCCGGGCCAGCACACCGAGATAGACCGCTGGCTCAACAGTGGGCTGGTCGATGCTGCGATCACGCTGCAACCGGTGGCCGGTGATGACATTGGAACGTGCGAGTTTTATCGTGACCGTCTGGTTCTGTTGTCGAGCGAGCCGCAACCGGCACAGGACTGGGACGGCAATTACATTTTTGTGGACTTGGGAGCGGATTTCCGCCGACAGCATTCGCTCGCCTGGCCGGCGGACAACACGGCGCGTACCGCTTTTGGATCCAGCACCTGGGCGCTGGAGCACCTGTTGCACAATGGCGGCTCAGCCTATCTGCCATGGCGCATGTGCGAACCGCTGGTTCAGGCTGGCCGGTTGCATGTGGTGCAGGACGTGCCCGAGTTTTCGCGCGCTGTCCATTTCAGTTTCAGAAGGCTAAGTGCGCACACGCATCCGTGGCTGGAGCACGTTCACGAGGCTGTCTGACGCGACACAATCAATTTGGATTGGGCGCCTGGGGCGGCTGGATGCTCAGCAGGCCGGAGTTTTGCGGTTGGATAATCGCGGCATCGGGGATTTCAAGCTGGATGTTTTCCTCGATCAGGTCCTTCAGGCGCTGCTGCTCTGTGGACAGTGCACGAGTGTCGGCACCTTCCTGTGCGTTGACCCGCTCTTCTTCTTCGCGGGCGCGGCGTGCAGCGGCCTCTCTTTCTTCCTGAAGCTGGCGCTCGCGTTCCGCCTCGCGCCGGGCCTGTTCTTCCCGAAACTGGCGTTCTTCTTCTAGCAGCCGCTGTTCTTCGCGCTGCAGTTCCTCAAGCCGGTCCATGCCCTTTTGCAAGACGCTGACCACGACCCAGGACTTCAATGCAGACGTGTCGTAAGTCCGGTTGAGCGACAGCGGGTGACCGTCGAGCCGCATGGTGACGCCGGGCACCCGATCGCTCTGGTTTTTCTGCTTCAGTGAGATGTCGGCGCGCGCTGTTTGTCCGCTGAAATCTGCCGCAAGCCGCATGGTGCCGTCAGCAAAGCCGGTGCTGATCGGGATGTTGCCGGTTCTCAAACTGCCGCTCAGCAAGGTTACGTCGGCGGGCTCGGCGTTGACAACTGTGCCACCTTGCGAAAGCGCCGAGTTGATCGTTTCGTCGATTGTGTTCACATCCTCGATCGCGGCAAGGCGCTGGGTCACACCAGGCAGGTTGAACTTGGGCAGCTTCAGTGTTGCAGGGACAATGCGTCCGGCTCCGGTCAGTTGACTGACAAGGCCGCCCGGCGAGCGTCCCTCGCCGTTGAAATCCAGTTGCAGTCCGATGTTCCCGTTGATCGCTTCCTGGCCGTCAACGGTTTGCAGCAGGTCCGCCAGTGCCAGCGTGGCATCCAGTTTTCCGGACAGTTTGAGCAGGGGGCCGGCAGTTTCAGTGGCAGCAAACATGGAAAACCGGCGTTCGGGGCTGGATTTTCCGGTAATGCTGAGGTTCACCGTTTCATCGTTGGCGCGTTTGATGTCGGCACGCACGCCGTTCAGCGCCAGGCCCGGCATGATTGCTGCGCGTTGCGCAGAGATTGTCAGCGACCGGTTCAGCCAACCCAGCCGGGTCGCATCAAAACTGGTGGCAGACCGAACCGCTCGGCCGTCGGCGGGCATGATCATGCTGGATGCCAGCCAGCCAATGTCAAGATTTTGCACTGCCAGATCGGCGTCGATCAGCGGGGCCTTGAACTCCCCGGTGACCTTTGCCTTGCCGACAATTGTGTTGAGCGGCATGGTTGCCTTGAGGTTTGACAGGTCGAGCAGGCCCGGGGATATGACCGCATCTGCGCTTGCGTCAAATTCTCGCTCTATCTCGGTCGGCCATGCCGGAACGGACAGTCCGATGGCGGATGCCAGGGGGGTGATATCAGCAGCCTTGAGGTTCACGGTACCGGCGGCGCTGACGTCACCTGCGGGGTTGACCGTGATACCGCCATCAAACCCGAAAATGCCTGACAGTAGTGTGAGTTCCGATGTGCCGGTCAGCGCCGACGACGGCTTGCCGGCAAACTCCAGTTGCAGCTTGGCGGGCCGGTCTCCGCCGGCAAGGGGACTAAGGCCGGCAAGCGCCAACAGGCCGGCGCTGGTGGTGCCGGTGGCCGAGCCGACGACTTTCGTATCGCCGTCGCGCCACTCTGCGAACTTGCCGTCAAACCCGCCTGCAAGGGAGATATCAGCGCCGGCAGCCTTGCCGTCTGCCTTGATGGTGAACTTGTTTTTCTCACTGCCTGTGCTGACTTCACCCAGCACTTTAAGATTGACCGGGCCAAGCCGCTGCGCCCAAGGGGTGGCGGCGAGATTTGCGTCCATCATGCCGATCAGGCGCAGGAAGGGGCGGGGATCGCTGGCCTTGAAATCACCCGACACCGAGCCTTTTATGCCTTCTTCGGGAAAACTCAGCACGCCGGCAATATCAAGCCGTGCATCGCCGATGCCGCCGATCTCGATGGTCCGCAGTTCCACCGCACCTTCGGACATATCCACGTCGATTGCGATGTCCTCCGCCTCGACGCCGCGCAGCAGCAGCCTGTCGGTCTGGATGGTGATGTGCGCATCGCCGAACGCCAGGGCGTTTGCTGCCAGGTCGGTCAGGCCGGCCACCGTGCCATCCTTGATGGCGCTGGTTGAAAACCCGCGCGGTGCGTAGCGGTCCACATTTATGGAATCTGCCAACAACCTTATGCTCAGCGACGGGCTGTCGCCCTGATACAGGCTGAACGACCCTTCGGCACTGGCGTCGTCGAGGCTGGCCTTGGTGCCGGTCAGGCGAAGTGCGACGGGTGTCCAGCCGAGCAGAGTGCGCAGCTTGGCGCGGCCGCGCGCGCCGGACCAAACCTGTTTGGTGGCCTCTGCCATTTCCGGGGCCGCCCAGATCACGAATTCGCGCAACGAACCTGACTGGACATCGAGTTCGCCGGCCAGTTGCGGCAGTCCCTCGGCATCGGCCGGCAGCACCACGCCGGCGAAGCGGGCCCGGGTCTGCCCGGGCAGGCTGGCCGATGCTTCCTTGATGCGCATGGCCGTCGGCGAGATGTCGCCGCTCAGGCGCGCCTTTGAAAGAGTTTCGCCTCCGGCAATCAGGCTGGTGATGCCGGTATCGAAGCGGATTTGCGAGTTTGCCGGCAGTGCCGCGAGCAGATTTGACACCGCGTAGAGCTGATCGCCGCTGCCGAGCTCTGCAAACACATTGCGTCCGACCAACTGGTCCAGATCGATCGAGGCAGCTTCAAGCCTTGTCGTCACAATAAACCGCGAGCCGAGCTGCACCGACGCCTCGCCGGTCATCAGGTTGCGGCCGGTGAGATCGTTCGCCGGAACCACCTCGATGTTCTCCAGTTTCACGAAATCGAAATCTGCGGTGACATCGCCCGAAACCCGAACCTGCAGGTTGGCGTTCAGCGGATTGGCCTTGCCATTGGGCTGGCGGGCAGGCTGAACAGTGACGCGGCCGGTGACCTTGCCGTCATCCCGCAGCGTCTCACCGTCGAACGCCCACATGAAACCTGCATCGCCACGAGGCGAAATCGCAGCCGACACCTTGAGCGGTTTGCCTTTGCGGTATTTGCTGGTTGAAATCGTGAGGGCGAGCGGTGAACCGGACTGCGTGGCGTCAATGTCCGCCCGCCACGGCCCATCCAGCGCCGGCGCTTTCAGGCGTCCCTGCACGCCGGTCATCTCTGACAGCCCGCCACGCCGGCCGTCTCCGAAAAATATTCGTCCGTCAATGATGTCGATGCCCGCCACCGCAACCTGGTCAGCACCGGGAAGCCCGACAATGGAGTGGGTCGGATTCAGTGCCCAGCTGACGCCCCCCGCAGCCAAGCGCTCGAAAGATGCAACAGGGCGAACCAGGGTCAGCTTGCGCAGGGAGAACTGTCCCGACAGCAAAGGCGCGGCCGCTATCTCGGCGTCCACCTTTTCGATTCTGAGCATGTCGGTCAGCATCGAGCCAGGCGGATTGGCAACCCGCACGGCGGCGGCGGTCAGACGGGGCCAGGGAAACAGCCGCACGGTGACCGGCCCGTCGATGGTGACCTGCCGGCCAATCAGCAGGCTTGCCTGGCGCTGAAAGTCCGCCTTGTAGCTGTTCCAGTTCACCAGCAACGGACCAACGCCGAGCGCACCTGTCACAAGGATGATCAGGATGCCTAATATCAGGAGCGGTGATCTTATAATATTCACAGCTGGTTACCGGCCCACAGGATAAATTGGTCAACAGACTTCGACAACGCCACAATCGCTTGGCACTAGGGCAATATCTTGCCCGGGTTCATGATATTCTTCGGATCCAGCGCCTGCTTGATGGTACGCATCACCGCGACACCTGGTCCGTGTTCCGCTTCGAGAAATTTGCGCTTGCCCGAGCCGATGCCATGTTCCCCGGTGCAGGTGCCGTCCATGGCGATGGCGCGCATTGCCAGCCGGTACAGAAACTCCTCGGTGGCTTTCACCTCAGCCGCATCATTCCGGTCACAAAACAGCACGACGTGAAAGTTCCCGTCTCCGACGTGACCGAGTATCGGGCCGTACAGGCCGTGTTTCTCCAGGTCGAGACGGGTTTCCTCGACACATTCTGCAAGCCTTGAAATAGGTACGCACACGTCGGTGCCCAGCGACTCCTTGCCCGGCACCATGGACTTGATGGCCCAGTAACCGTCGCGGCGGGCCTGCCACAGTTTGAGGCGGTCCTCTTCGTTGGTTGCCCAGTCGAACGGCCCGCCGCCGAGTTCGTCGGCTATGGCAGCAAAGGTTTCGACCTGTTCGCGGGCGCCGGCCTCGGAGCCGTGGAATTCCACGAACAGGGTCGGTTTCTCCTTGAGACCGAGATTGGAATAGGCGTTGAAGGCCCGCAGGTTCTCAGCGTCAACCAGTTCAACACGGGCAATGGGTATGCCCATCTGGATGCAGGCAATGGCTGCATTGCAAGCGGCCTCGACCGACGGGAACGGACAAACGCCGGCGGCGATTGATTCCGGGATACCATGCAGTTTCAGACAGATTTCGGTGATGACACCGAGGGTGCCTTCTGACCCCACCATGAGGCGGGTCAGGTCATATCCGGCAGATGACTTCTTGGCCCGCCGCGCGGTTCTCACAATCTCGCCGTTTGCCATAACAGCAGTCAATGACAGGACATTGTCGCGCATGGTGCCGTAGCGGACCGCATTGGTGCCTGATGCACGGGTGGCGGTCATGCCACCGAGCGAGGCATCTGCACCCGGATCGATGGGAAAAAACAGCCCTTGGTCGCGGATGTATTCGTTGAGCTGCTTGCGCGTGACGCCAGGCTGGACGCGCACGTCGAAATCCTGAGCATTCACTTCAAGCACCTGGTTCATGTTGTTCATATCTATGGAAATTCCGCCATGAGGGCAGGTGATATGGCCTTCCAGGGAGGTGCCGGTACCATAGGGTATGACGGGCACAGCGTACCTGGAACATATCTGCACGACCTTCTGCACTTCCTCAGTGTTGTCGACGAATGCGACGGCGTCGGGCGCGTGGCCGGGGTTCCAGGTTGTGTCCTTGCCGTGCTGGTCGCGAACCGCCTGCGATGTCGATATCCGGTCGCCCAGAACTTCGGTGATCTCGGCGATCGCCTGCGACACCGAATTGCGGCGCTCCACGGTTTGAACTGACATGGTCGTTTTCATCCTGATTTTGGAGCCTGGTTTTTCCGACTCCACGTATCCTGCCGCTTGCACTATACCGGGTCTTGGCAGTTGCGCACTAGTTTTACAGTCACAATCGCGAGCGTTTGGAGAAAATAACATAATGACGGACTATGGACGGCCGTTTGTCGGCAGCATCAAGAGGGTCGAAGACGACTGGATAGATTACAACGGCCACTTCAACATGGCCTATTACGGCGTGCTGTTCGACCGCACCTGCGATGAGGCGTTTGAACTGGTGGGGCTGGGGCCGGGGTACCTGCAATCCGGGGCATCCTTCTTCACGCTGGAGGCCCATACCACGTACATTCGCGAACTTCATGCCGACCACAAGGTCAAAGTGACACTGCAGATGCTCGATTATGATGCCAAGCGAATGCACTATGTGCAGGAAATGTTCCACGCTGACGAGGGCTGGCTGTCTGCCACCATGGAAGCCATCTGCATGCACGTGGACATGAAGGCGAAGAAGTCGGCGCCGTTTCCCGATGCCATGCTGCAGCGCATCGGCGCCATGCACGAAGCACATGCAGGGCTGCCCGTTCCACCGCAGGTGGGTCACAAAATCGGGATCATCAGGAAGTAACTTGCATCACCCCCGGCTAACATGTTGAAGTCCTTCGCGATTGGGGCTGACACTAACGCTTAATGACGTGGGGCTCGCCGATGGGCGAACTGCGGGACAGGTTGCTTGCGACGCTGGGTGAACTCACCCTGCCGCAGCTGCGCGCTTTCTGGGCAGCGCGTCATCCGCTTGTGTGGGCACTGGCGCTAACCATTGGCGTTGTCGGCGCTTTCGCCATCCTGGCGTTCAGGTTGGCTATTGGCTACGTGCAGTGGCTGTGGCTTGGCAATTCCAGCGAAAATGTCGTGGGCACGCTCGCCAGTTTTCGCGAACCTTGGGTGGTTGTCGCCGGACCGACACTGGGCGGTCTGGTTGTCGGTCTGATCATCTGGAAGGTGATCAAGGAAAGGCGTGCGCACGGCATCTCAGACGTGATTGAGGCAGGCGCTTTGCACCGGGCCCATATTTCACTGCGAACTGGTCTTGCCTCAGCGGTCGCATCTGCCATCTCCATCGGGTCCGGCGCCAGTGTGGGGCGGGAAGGACCGGCCGTGCATCTGGGCGCCACGATTGCCGCATTCCTTGACCGCAAGTTCCATCTGTCGCCGGCCGCGCGCCGGGTCCTGCTGGCGTCGGGTGCGGCGGCGGCGGTGTCGGCCAGTTTCAACGCGCCGATTGCGGGCGTGCTGTTCGCCCATGAAGTGATCCTGGGGCATTTCGCCCTGTCAGCCTTTGTGCCGACGGTCCTGGCTGCTGTCGCGGCCACGCTGATCACCCGCATATGGCTTGGCGATTTTCCGGCGTTTATTCTGTCGGAGCAGCACATCGCTTCTTATTGGGAGTTTCCGGCGTTTGCACTGCTCGGCGTTGTGTGCGGACTGGTGGCCGTGTGCTTCCAGTTGACTGTTATGACGGCTGACTGGAGTGCCCGGCGCTTTACCATGCCGCTGTGGCTGCGGCCCGCACTGGGTGGACTGGCCGTGGGCATGATGGCGCTTAGCGTTCCGCAGGTGCTGGGCGTGGGCTATGAAGCGACCAACCTGGCAATAAAGGAAAGTTATGGGCTGGTCTGGCTGCTGGTGCTGCTGGTTGCCAAGACGGTGGCCACGGCGATTTCCCTGGCCAGCAGGTTCGGCGGCGGGGTGTTTTCGCCATCTTTGTACATTGGCGCCATGGCCGGCGGCGCGTTCGGCATTATTGCTGGCAGTGCCGTGCCGGATTATGCGTCCAGCTATGGCGTCTACGCCCTGCTGGGCATGGGCGCGGTTGCCGGCGCCGTCCTTGGTGCGCCCATATCCACTGCCGTTATCGTTTTTTAACTGACCGGCGGCTACGAGCTGACCATTGCCCTGCTGTTGTCGGTGTCCATTGCGTCGATGATCATGCAAGGGTTGCTCGGCAAGAGCTTCTTCGACTGGCAGATGTCGCAGCGCGGCGTGTTCCTGGGCGAAGGTTCGCATCTGCGTATCGTGCGAACCTGGACTGTGCGCGAGTTCATGACGAAGCTCACACCCCAGGAGATTGCCGAACCGCCGGAGCTGTTCGACCGGCCCCGTTTGATACCCTCCGACACGCTTGAAATGGCGCTCAGGACGTTCGATGAAGGCGGCTACACGAGGCTTGCCGTCCTCGACAAGCGTACGGACGGCGCGCTGCTTGGCTGGGTCGACCAGGTCGAAGCGCTGGCCGCCTACAACAAGGCGCTGATCGAAGCCAATGTCGAAGAACACAAGTGAGGGTTGTTTGCCATTGGTCAATTTGCGGGTATCGTCCTGCGGCTACAGACACTTAATGGCAGACTGCTGCTTTCAGGGCATGGCCAATGAACAACGACATCAGGGCAAAGTATAAAGGCTCCTGGATAGAGCGGCTGGTGACGCTTGGCACCGACGACTGGTACGGGCAGGACAAGCTTGGCCTGATCGTGGCCAATGTCACCGGGTACCTTGCATCGCTGTCGTCGGTCGGGTTTGCCGTGACCTACATGGTGCATGACATGAACTCGCTGATGCCGCTGATCGTCGGCAATCTGGTGTCTGCCGTCTGCACGGCGATGACGCCGGCGTTTCACCGGTTTGG
>JBCCVY010000024.1:0-17769 GCA_039194725.1 Pseudomonadota bacterium | reverse complement strand
TTTGATGACTAGCTGGTTCAAGTCTTAGCACTCACGAACAGATGATCCAAATGTGTGTTGCGCGGGCACCGGGATCGGTCAATGTGCGGGACCTGTTTCCATGCTTGCCAAGGACCCCTTATCAATGATGACGCCTCTGCTGCTGACACTGTGCGCGCTTGCCGTGATTTCGTTTCTGCTGACCCCGCGCCAGCGCACCGTCGACGGGTTTTACGCGGGGCAACGCGCAGATGGGACCGCGCCGTCATTGATCACGCTGGTGTTTTCCCAGGTGACGACCTGGATATTCGCCCGCTCGCTGCTCACGGCAGCCATCCTCGGTTTCTATTACGGGATCGGCGGAGCGCTGGCCTACACGGCCTATTACCTGTCGTTTTTCACCGGCGCCGTCATTGTTGACCAGATCAGGTTCCGGCACGGCTTCAGTTCCATACAGGCGTTCCTGGCGGATCGCTTCGGGTCATCCGGCACCACGGCCTACAATCTGGTTGTTGCGCTGCGGCTGTTGTCGGAGGTGTTTGCCAACCTGATCGTGATCGGCACGCTGTTCGGTGCGGAAGGCTCCTCGCTTTACCTCTTGGCCGCGAGTGCGGCAGCCGTATTCACGCTCGGTTATTCCATGCTCGGCGGTCTGCAGTCTTCGCTACGCACCGATGTGTTCCAGATGAGTGTGTTTCTCGTCATGCTCGGTGTGCTGGTGTTTGCGCTGGTTGGCGCGCCGGGCTGGTCGATCGCGCTCATCGGCGATACCGCAAGGCCGGCTTCCGATCCTGGCTGGATACTGCTGATGGTCGCCATGCTGCAGGTGATCTCCTATCCCATGCATGACCCGGTGATGATGGATCGCGGCTTCCTGGCCGACCGCAGGACCACCTGGAAATCCTTCCTGCACGCTGGCTGGCTGTCGATGAGCTGTATCTTCCTGTTTGCCCTGCTCGGTGTGTATGCCGGCACCCAGGCTGGAGAGGGCGAGGCCATGCTGGCGGTGCTGACCCGCACCCTGGGCGACAGCACCATGCTGATACTCAACCTGGCGCTCATCGTGTCCGCGGTCTCCACGCTCGATTCAACCCTGTCGAGCGCGTCCAAGCTCGCCATCAAGGACATGCAGCTGGCCGCACCGACCCTGTTCAACGGCCGCATCGCCATGCTGGTGTTCATGATCGGTGGTCTTGCCTTCCTGTTTCTCGATACCAAGGAGCTTTATGCTGCCGTCGCCATATCCGGCACCGCGTCGATGTTCCTGACACCGGTGATCCTGTTTTGTATTCTGGGCGGCAGGCAGGTGTCGCTGTGGGCGTTCCATGTGGCCTTTGCGGCGGCCATGTCAGGTGCGGTGCTGTACTATCTTGAGACCAGCAATCTCGGTTTCATGACGCAGGCCTTCGGCATCGAGCACAAGTACACCAAGCTGTTGGTGATCTGCATGGCCGTGCTCACGGTGGGCAACGGCGCCTTCGCCCTGGCCTTGAAACCGAAGGCTGCGATTGCTCAGACAGGTTAAGCGCTGTCGCGTTCCAGTGGCGTGGTCGAGCAATGAATGCCGCCGCCGTTCAGCTGCATCTTGTCATACTGAACCGGAATGATCTCGACACCGGCCTGCTGCACGGCGTCGAGGGTGCGGTTGCTGGCGCCGTCGCCCATGATGTAGCGCCCGGGCGCGACCGCCAGCCCGTTGATGATCCAGCCATTGTCGGCCGGGGTGATTTCGACTGTTCGGACGTTCAGATCCTTCAGGCGCTCCAGGAACCAGAACGGCAATTGCGTCGGGTCGACCAGGGCCAAGTCATGATCCACCATCACGAAGGCCCCGTCGATATGGATCAGGTAGCCGCACAGGTCGACCACGATCAGCTCGACACCCTGCCGCTTCAGCACGTCGTCCAGCTGGCTGATGGCTTCGTCATTGACCCGGATCGAGCGGCCGACCACGGCCGTTTGCGGATTGATCCAGGCGAAGCTGCCGCCTTCCAGCATGCCGTTGGAATGGATGGTGCGCAGGATCGGAATGCCGAGTTCGGCCAGCGTCCTGGTGACCACCAGCTCTTCGCCCTGGCGGATCCGCGGCGCCATGCGGCACACGATGGCGCCGCCCTTGACCATGATCACCGGATCGCGCGTGTAGCAGGCCTTTAGCAGCCGGTCCGTGCCGCCGTTGAGGAAGTGCACCTCGACGCCTTCGGCGCGCAACACCTCCACCAGCGCGTCGTGCTGGGCCCGCATGTCGTCTGCCGGCGGTATCTCGTCCGACTGCCAGTACCAGCCTTCCTCCAGATCGCCGAAGGTGCCGGTTTCTTCGAGCTTTTTTGCCGGATCGACCATGTTCAGCTCGGGGCCGGGGCGGTGCATCAGTATGGAACGGATTTTGCCCACGTCGTTGTCGACACCCCATGTGCGGCCCCAGTCCGCCAGCAGCCGGCGCTCGTCCTCAAACGGCGGTTCCGGCTCTGAACCGAACAGCTTGATCGTGGTCTGGTAAAGATGTTCGGCGTGGGCGGATGAAGCCATGGTCAGCGTCTCGTTCTAGTTCAGTATCTCGAAGTGCGCTTCGGTTGTCGTCTGCGAGTTGATGTCGAGAATGTCCTGCGGACAGCACGACATCACCGCGATCACGTCGATCTCGGCGCGCAACACCAGATAATCGCCGGGCTTGGACAGGGCCGGGTCGAACGACAGCGAGCCGTCCTGCTGCCAGGGAATGTTCATGAACAGGTTGATGGAGCCGGGCGTGAACGGAACCGTGAATCCAAGCTCGGCCAGGGCGGCATGCATGTTGTCCTTGCAGTTGTCATGGTAGTCGGTGCAGCCAAGAAGGCCGTAGCGTTCATTGTCGCACGGCGCCATCAGCGTGTCGTGGCGGCCCGGCGAGGTGTCTTCGGTCAGGGTCATCAGCGCGCGGCGGCGGTTTGAGTACAGCGCATCGCCGGTTTCCGGATACAGGTGCTGCCACGTGGCCCGGCATTGTTCCATGCCGGTGAACTCGGTCAGGTGGCCGGCAACGAAGGCCCAGAAGTCGACGACTTGGGTGCCATGCGTGTTGATGATCTTGATCGACTGGCCCTTGTTGACATAGGCCGCCTTGCCGCGCCGTGCGGGAACTGTCTGGAGAGCGGTCATGAAAGGTCTCGTTGCTGTTCAGGTCAGATGGGAAGCTTCACTCCGGCAACGAAACCGGTCAAGGTAAATTCCGTACAAATATGATTCGAGGACAGGCTTGGACTTTCAACGCAACATGTGGGCCGAGGCCTGGGTGCAGAGTGTGGCGGCTCGCAATTTTGTGGCGCTTGTGGTTTTCGGAGCGCTGGCAATCGAGGGGTTGGGTGGTCTCGAAACTGGTGGATCGTTCTTGTCAACGCTTCTGTGGTCGTATCTGGCATATGCCGTTCACGCCCAAATCTTGTTACCTCCTGACAATAACGCCGCAACGAACGCTCTCCGGGTCATTGGGTTTGCGCTGCGCACGTTCGGCATAGTTCTCTTGATAACATTGGCAGTCTTTTTGTCGACGATCATCTTTGCCTCTGTGATTGGAACGGAGCAGTCAAGGGTAGTGCTTGTTTTTGGGCTGGTCGCGTTCGTGGTTCTGGGGTTGCCTGTGTTCGTGTGGCTGGGGACGATTTTGCCTGCTTACGTGGCAGGCAGGGAGCGCGGCATAGGCGCTGCAGTGAGGCGCGGCAGGGCGCAATTCAGCTGGATTGCGGTGAGATTGTTGATAGGTCCGGGTGCGCTTTTGATCTTATCATTGGCTCTCTTGTCGCTGCTGTTGTTTCCAGTTGATTACAATGGCGAATTTTTGAGCGAAGACGGGGATTTTCAGCCAATGGCTGTGTTTGCGTTGTTCCTTGGCTTCACAGTGCAGGCATTTGCAACCTCGCTAACTGCGGTCATTCTATCTCGCGCATTCCTCCGCGCCGAGGGTATGTCTGAAACTGCGGCTGCATAGCCGCCTTCCATCGCTTCGCGAACACTGCTAGAACGCGCGCGACGCTGCACTTCTGGAAGCATTTTGACCATGAGCGATACCAAGACGGAACGCGATTATTCCACCACGCTGTTCCTGCCCAAGACCGATTTTCCCATGCGCGCCGGCCTGCCAAAGAAGGAGCCGGAGATTCTGGCGAAATGGGAAAGCATGGACCTGTACAAGACCTTGCGCGAGCAGTCCAAGGGGCGGCCCAAGTACGTGCTGCACGATGGCCCGCCCTATGCCAATGGTAACATCCATATCGGCCATGCGCTCAACAAGATCCTGAAGGACCTGATCACCAAGTCTTTCCAGATGCGCGGCTATGACTCAAACTACGTGCCGGGCTGGGACTGTCACGGGCTGCCCATCGAATGGAAGATCGAGGAAAAATACCGGGCCGCCGGCAAGGACAAGGACGAGGTGCCGATCAACGAGTTCCGCGAGGAGTGCCGCCAGTTCGCCACCCACTGGATCGGCGTCCAGACGGACGAGTTCAAGCGTCTCGGCGTGGTTGGTGATTTTGTCGATCCGTACCTGACCATGAACTTTGAAGCCGAGGCTCTGATCGCACGGGAACTGATGAAGTTCGCCATGTCGGGCCAGCTGTATCGTGGCTCCAAGCCGATCATGTGGTCGGTGGTGGAACGCACCGCGCTGGCGGAGGCCGAGGTCGAGTATCAGGATTACCAGTCCGACACCGTGTGGGTGAAGTTCCCGGTGATTTCAGGTGCCGATGCGCTGAAAGGCGCATGTGTGGTCATCTGGACGACGACGCCATGGACGATCCCCGGCAACCGTGCGATCTCCTATGCCGGCCGGATCAGCTACGGGCTTTATGAGGTGACCGCGGCGGAAAACGACTTTGGACCGCAGGCAGGCGAAAAGCTGGTGTTCGCTGACAATCTGGCGGACGAGTCGTTCACCAAGGCCAAGCTGCAGTACAAGCGGCTGTCTGATGTCGCAACGAACGACCTCGCCGCCGTTGTCTGCGCACACCCGCTGCGCGGCAAGGGCTATGAATTCGATGTGCCGCTGCTCAACGGCGACCATGTCACAGATGATGCCGGTACCGGCTTTGTGCACACCGCACCTGGCCATGGCCGCGAAGACTTTGACGCCTGGATGGACAATGCAGCTGATCTCGAGGCGCGTGGCATCGATCCGGCGATACCGTTCACCGTTGGCCCGGACGGACGCTTCACCAAGGATGCGCCGGGCTTCGAGGGTGAGCAGGTGATCACCGACAAGGGCGACAAGGGCAAGGCCAACGAGGCAGTCATCAAGGCGCTGATCGCGACGGACATGCTGTTCGCCCGCGGCCGCCTCAAGCACACCTATCCGCATTCCTGGCGTTCGAAGAAGCCGGTCATCTTCCGCAACACGCCGCAATGGTTCGTGTACATGGATCGCAACATCAACGGCTCGACCTTGCGCGACACCGCGCTCAAGGCCATCGATGACACCCGTTTTGTGCCCGCAGCCGGGCAAAACCGGTTGCGCGGCATGATCGAGGACCGGCCCGACTGGGTGCTGTCGCGCCAGCGCGCCTGGGGCGTGCCCATTGCCGTGTTTGCCAACGAGGACGGCGAAGTGCTGCAGGACGAGACCGTCAACCAGCGCATTGTTGATGCGTTTATGAAAGACGGCGCCGATGCCTGGTATGCCGACGGCGCTGCCGAACGCTTCCTGGGCGGAGACTATTCGGCAAATGAATGGACCCAGGTGCGTGACATTCTCGATGTATGGTTCGATTCCGGCTCTACCCACGCCTTCTGCCTGGAGCAGCGCGAAGACCTGAAATGGCCGGCGGATTTGTATCTGGAAGGGTCCGACCAGCATCGCGGCTGGTTCCATTCGTCGCTGCTGGAATCATGCGGCACCCGCGGACGTGCGCCGTACGAAACGGTTCTGACCCACGGTTTCACCATGGACGAGCAGGGCCGCAAGATGTCCAAGTCGCTCGGCAACACGACCGTGCCGCAGGACGTCATCAAACAGTACGGTGCCGACATTCTGCGCTTGTGGGTGGCCTCGGTCGACTATGCCGAAGACCAGCGCATCGGCCCGGAGATCATCAAGACCAATGTCGATGCCTACCGCAAACTGCGCAACACCGTGCGCTGGATGTTAGGCTCGCTGGCGCACTTCAAACCGGAAGACAGGGTGTCCGACGCCGACATGCCGGAACTGGAGCGCCTGATGCTGTCACATCTTGCCCGCCTCGATGGCGTGGTACACAAGGGTTATGACCAGTTTGACTTCCGCCGGATCTATTCGGCTCTGTCGAATTTCATGACCACGGATCTGTCGTCGTTCTATTTCGATGTCCGCAAGGATGCGCTTTACTGCGACGCCCCATCATCGGTTCAGCGGCGGGCAGCGCTGACCGTAATCGACCGCATTTTCGACTGTGTGGTGTCCTGGCTGGCACCTGTGCTGGTGTTCACCTGCGACGAGGCCTGGATGCAGCGTCACGGCGAGGATGCCTGCGTGCACACGGTTCAGTTTCCTGACGTGTCGGCAAACTGGCGTGATCAGAACCTGGAAGCCAAATGGGCTAAAGTAATGAAAGTTCGGTCCGTGGTGACCGGTGCTCTGGAGATTGAGCGCCGCGAGAAGCGCATCGGGTCGTCGCTGGAATCCGCACCGGTCGTGTATATTTCCGATGACGCCTTGTCCGCTGCAGTAGGCGATATCGACATGGCTGAAATCTGCATCACCTCCGGTGCCACGGTGGAGCAGGGCGATGGCCCGGCAGAGGCCTATCGGTTGGACGAGGTGCGCGGTGTCGCGGTGGTGCCGGCAATGGCCAAAGGCACCAAGTGTGCCAGGTCCTGGAAAGTTCTGCCTGAGGTCGGCAGCGATGCGGAGTATCCTGACGTAACGCCGCGCGACGCCGATGCCCTGCGCGAATGGGCCCGGCTGGGCGTAACCGTTTGATGATTTCCGGACCGGTGATGTGGGGCCGCCTGTCCGCAGTTGGAGCGGCGCTGGCGGTGCTCGCCTACATCGTCGACCAGGCGCACAAATGGTACATGATCCAGGTGTTCGACATTGCTCGGCATCAGCCGGTGAAGGTGATGCCGGGCTTCGATCTGGTCATGGTGTGGAACTATGGCATTTCCTATGGCTGGTTTGCATCCCATTCCCAGGCGACACGGTGGATACTGATCGTGCTGTCGGTTGCGGTTGCGGTGCTGCTGTGGATCTGGCTGGCCCGTCAGACCCGGCCCTACGTCGCGGCGGCGATCGGGCTGGTGTTGGGTGGCGCGCTCGCCAATGCGACCGACCGGCTGCTGCATGGTGCGGTGGCGGACTTTTTCCACCTATATGTTGCCGGATTTAGCTGGTATGTGTTCAACATTGCAGATATGGCCATCGTTGCAGGTGTGCTGGTGCTGATGTATGACTCGTTTGTGCACGAGGAAAAACCGACGGATAAGTGATCTTGTGTTATCGCACTGGAACGACACGGGTTCAGGTGAACCCATAAAGTCGCTCTGGCACTTTGAAAGCGGGCAGCATTGTGATTTTTGGTTGTTTCAACCAAAAATCACACTGATCTAAGCCATGCTTTTGCCCTAAACGGCTGTCAGGCGTGGCGCGAAGTTTCGCCATCGGCACTGGCGGTTGCGAACGGAAATGGGAGTGTTTCTGAGATGACGCTTAAGTTTGACATGCGAACCGGGCTGGCATTGCTGGCTCTGCCGTTTGTGGCAGCGTGTTCGGAAACCAGTGTCCTGGATGCTTTCGATTCGGGTAACCGTGGTCATGAGAACGGCGCAATTGTCACCAATCAGCCTTTGTCGGTGCCGCCGGACCTGTCTCTGCGCCAGCCGGGTGCTGCCAATGCTCCTGCCTACGATAGGAGCGGCAACGGCCTGCAGGTTCAGCAGGGTCAGCGGGCGACCAACCAGACCTACCAGGCTCCCCCGCCACCGCAGCCGCAAGGCCAGCAGCCGGCATGGCAGAATTCTGTGCCTGCGCAGCAGCAACAGGCCTATCAGGCTCCGCCGGCCCCGCGTGACGAAACGGCAGGGATATCAAACAATATTATCCAGAGCAGGAATCCGGCGGACGAGCCCTACCTGCGCCATGGCATAAATCCCTACAATCCTGACGGCACACGCAAGAAACAGTCGGTTCTGGACAAGGAGGCGCGCGCCAAGAAGTTCGAACTGGAACGTGCCAAGAACCCGAACTACGGCACCGTCTTCAATTCGGGTGAACTCTGGTCGAGCGACTAGAACATGCCGTGGTCACCACGACGTTGGATTATTGGTGTTTGCGGGCTTTTTGTGCCGCAACCGGACACGCAGAAACACAAGATTGGTTACGAATAGTTCAGTAGCGTTGAAAACACACTTCATGCATAGTGCGCGCGAGTGATTTGCCCGCCCCGAGATGGTTTGCAAGTGTAGTGACAAGCAGTTGAAGACCTGATCGTTTCCAGGTGGCAAGGCGGTTGTGCAGGTTCCGGTGAACCTGCTCTTTGTATGATAACAGGCGCAGCAGTGTGCATTTGTATGCCGTGTAGCGCGAAATAGGAGTTTGCCTTGTTCAAATCTGTTGTGTTCAGCATGCTTGTAGGCAGCCGTGCGGCATCTATTGCGCTGTTTGCCATGGTGCTTGTTATCGCCGCATCGGCGACGCCGGCGCGCGCGCTCGACGTTGATGTCAGCGAGTACACTCTCGATAACGGCATGAAGGTCATAGTCATTCCGGATCACAGGGCTCCCGTTGTGACACACATGGTTTGGGTTCGAGTCGGATCGGCTGACGAGGAGCTGGGCAAATCAGGTATCGCGCACTATCTTGAACACCTGCTGTTCAAGGGCACCAAGCGCCTGAAGCCGGGTGAATTCTCGAAAATCATTCGTCTCAACGGCGGTGAAGACAATGCCTTCACCAGCTACGATTTTACCGCATATTTCGAGCGCATCGCCACCGACCGGCTCGAACTGGTCATGGACCTGGGCGCGGACCGGTTCGCCAATACCACCTTCAATGACAGAGACGTCAAGACCGAATTGGAAGTGGTCAAGGAAGAACGCCGCTCGCGGACCGAGAACAATCCCGCTGCTCTGCTGCGCGAACAGCTGAATGCCGCGTCCTACACGGCTCATACCTATGGCCGCCCGGTTATCGGTTGGATGTCGGAGGTTGAAACACTTACAGCTGACGACGCTGAGTCGTTTTATCGCAAGTACTATACGCCATCCAATGCGGCTCTGGTCGTGGTCGGGGATGTCGATCCCGAGAAGGTTCACGAACTGGCCATGAAGTATTATGGCAAGCTGAAAAACACCGCTCCGACACCGGAACGCGCCCGCACGCAGGAGCCAACGCCGATCGCCGCCAAGCGGGTAGAAATGAGCGATCCGCGCACTGCCAGTCCGTCCATTGCCAGAAAGTACCTGGTGCCCGGTGTCAATCAGGCGCCGCCCGGCGTGTCTGAAGCGCTTGACTTACTCGGCCAGGTGCTCGGCGGCGGTTCGTCATCATACTTGTATACCGAACTGGTGACCCGGCAGAACATCGCCTCGCAGGTCTCTTCATGGCACAATGGGGATACCCTTGACGGCGGTGAATTAAGTATCAGCATCGCACCTGCCCCTGGAGTTGACGTTAAGGTGGCCGAAGAGGCGCTGGATGCTGCGTTGCACAAGCTGTTCAAGGACGGGGTTCCGAAAGAGCGGGTTGAGCGTGCGCGCAAACAGCTGATTGCCAGCAACGTCTATGCCATCGACAGCCAGTTCCGGTTGGCCTACATTTTTGGTGCTGCCTTCGCCATCGGCCGCTCGGTTGAACACACCAAACAGTGGAGCAACCGAATCAAGCAGGTCACAGCCGAGCAGGTTACCGAGGCGGCGCGCACATACCTCAAGCTGAAGAACTCGGCTACTGGTGTACTGGTGCCTGCGCCTAGAAAAGCGGCCAGTGCATCTTCAAATTGAAATCCCATCCTCCAAGCCAACAAACCGGACGGCAGGCATGAAATTCTTCAAACTCTCCATTCTGACTCTGCTCTTGAGCCTGTTGCACGTGGTGCATGTCCAGGCGTTTGAAATACGCGAGGTAGAATCACCGAAAGGCATCAATGCCTGGCTGGTGTCTGACAAGACGGTGCCCCTGATCACCATGCGGTTCTCGTTTCGCGGCGGCACTATCAACGACCCGGAAAGCGCTCCCGGGCGGTCGTATTTCCTGTCCGGCATGCTGGATGAAGGTGCAGGCGAATTGAAGTCGCAGGAGTTCCAGCAGCGCATGTCGGAACTCGCCATACGCATGTCCTATGACACCGACCGCGAGCACTTCACTGGCTCGTTCCAGACCCTGTCGGAAAATAAGGATGCTGCTTTTGAGTTGCTGCGGCTTGCCGTCACCGAGCCGCGTTTCGATGCGGAGCCGATGGACAAGGTGCGCGGTCAGATTCTGCTCGGTATCAAGGGTGATGAGGAAAACCCCGGCCGCATCGCCAGCAAGGCCTTGTTGAAAACCATGCTTGGCGATCACCCGTACGCCCGCGTCGCCAAGGGCGATGCAGACAGCGTGTCGGCCATGAAGCCACAGGATCTGAAAGACGCCTGGTCGTCCATTTTTGTCCGTGACCATCTGCAGATTGCAGTTGTTGGCGACATTACCGCCGAAGAGCTCGCGCCGTTGCTGGACAAGGTGTTCGGCGCGCTGCCGAAACAAGGCAAGAGGATTTCGATACCTGACCTTAAGTCGCCTCAGAAGGGTTCGATCACCATCGTGGAGCGCAAGATTCCGCAGTCGGTGATGTCGTTCGCCATGCCCGGACTGGTGCGCAGCGATCCGGACTTTGTCACCGCCTATGTGATGAATTTCGTGCTGGGCGACGGCGGTTTCGGCTCACGCCTCATGGAAGAGGTTCGCGAAAAGCGCGGCCTCACCTACGGCATCTACACCGGCCTTGCATCATGGACCAACGGTGGCTTGCTGATCGGTTCGGTATCGACCCAGAATGCCAGGGCGGGCGAAACCCTTGACGTGCTGCGGGCCGAACTTGTCAAGATGGCCGAGAAAGGGCCGACCGAGGAAGAACTCGAACAGGCAAAGACCTATCTGACAGGATCTTATGCGCTCCGGTTCGACAGTGGCAGCAAGATTGCCGGTCAGCTGCTGGGGATCCAGCAGGACAATCTGGGCATCGACTATGTGAAAAAGCGCAATGACCTGATCCGGGCGGTCACGGTTGAAGATGCCAAACGTGTTGCGAAACGCCTGATCGACCCTGAGGCGTTGACAATTTCCATTGTCGGACGGCCGGAAGGAATTCCGCTGCGGACCGGAGAGGCTCCTGGCTGATCGCGATCAGCGCAATATTCTCTTCGAGCTTGCATCTCCGCATCCGAATGATGGTTTGTGCTTGAAACATAAGTTCATTTATTTCAAGGAATTAGCCCCCTGACGTGGCGGCGAGGAGATTTGCGCTGAGCCGAAACTTGCGTTAAAGCAGATCTCGCAACAGTACGTGCGGTCTTACCAATCAAGACGTGCTAAGTGTGAAGGTTGGAGCAGGGGGATTGATTCCGTCAAAACCTGAGTGGCTCCAAGCGTGATTTTGTGTCTAGGGGTCTGCTTGGATGAGCGTTTCGAATGGCGCATTTATTCACGATATTTCGGGCTGCATGTCGGCGCATGTGGGCTATGCGGGATTGAGTGATGCCGATCTGGCGCTGTATATGGAAAGGGCCGGTGAGGCCCGTGCACGTCTGTGCGCCATGCACAAGCAGCACTCGCTGCCGCTGACCCGTCTGCCACAGAAAATAGATGATCTGGCTTCGTGCAAGATGGCGGCGATGTTCCTGAGCGACGGCGCCACCGACATCGTGTTTCTCGGAACCGGCGGATCTTCATTGGGAGCGCAGGCGATCATGCAACTGGCCGGTTACCGGGTGCCCGGTTGTGAATCAAATATCGGTGCCCGGTTGCATTTCTTTGACAATCTGGATGCCTCGACCATCGCCGAGGCGTTTGCCTCGTTGCCGTTGCCGACGACAAAGGTGCTCGTCATTTCCAAGTCCGGCGGTACGCCGGAGACAATGGTGCAAGTGCTGTGTCTGCTGGGCGCGCTTGAACACGCCGGACTTCGACCTTCCAACCACATCGTTGCGCTGAGTGAGCCCGGTGATCCGCACCACAATCCCCTGTTGCGGCTGGCCCGCATTCACCGCCTCATGCTGCTCGACCACGACCCGCACGTGGGCGGGCGCTATTCGGCCCTGTCAAACGTCGGCTTGCTGCCGGCGTTCGTGGCCGGCCTCGACGGCCTGGCCATTCGAAAAGGCGCTGGCGATGTCATGCAGGCCGTGCTGGCGGGCGACAACGCTTCGCCGGTCATCGGCGCAGCCGTTTGCGTCGCGCTTCAGGAAACGCGTGGCGTGAACGTCTCGGTGATGATGCCCTATGCGGACCGGCTGCGCCTGTTTTCCAACTGGTATGTGCAGTTATGGGCCGAAAGCCTCGGCAAGAACGGACTAGGATCGCAACCGGTCGCAGCGGCAGGGCCGGTTGACCAGCACAGCCAGATGCAACTGTTTCTGGATGGCTCCGAAGGCCGCCTTGTCAACCTGATCTTTCCGGCCACCAAGAAACAGGGGCCGCGCCTACCCGACAGCCTGGCGTCAGATCCGCTGCTGGGGTATCTCGCCGGACGCATGGTGGGTGACGTGACCGCGTGCCAGCAAAGCGCTGCGGTTGAGGTCCTGATACGCAATGGCAGGCCGGTCAGGGTAATCGCCGTCGACAGGGTGGATGAGCGCACGCTCGGCGCGCTGATGATGCATTTCATGCTTGAAACCATCATGGCCGGCTTCATGATGAACATTGATCCCTTTGACCAGCCGGCCGTCGAGCAGGGCAAGGTCCTGACTCGGGATTACCTCGCTGCCATGAAGCCGTAAACCGGGTGGCAGCGATCTGCCGATGGGTTACAAGGTATCGAAGCAGAGTGAGAAGATTCGATCCTGCATTCTTGTAGTAGGGAAAGGCCAGTAGCGGCAAGCCATGATCCGGAAGCTCTCAGAGAACACCATCAACCGCATCGCCGCCGGCGAGGTGATCGAGCGTCCCGCCAGCGTGGTCAAGGAACTGGTGGAGAACGCGCTGGATGCCGGCAGCACGGTCATCGATGTAGCGCTGTCTTCGGGCGGCAGGTCAATGATCCGTGTCGCGGACAACGGCTTCGGCATGACGGCGCCGGAGCTCGAACTGGCGGTCGAGCGTCATGCCACATCAAAACTGGCCGAAGATGATCTGGTCAACATTCGCACATTGGGATTTCGCGGCGAAGCGCTGCCATCCATTGCCGCGGTGTCGAGGCTGAAAATCCTGTCGCGGCCACATGCAGGTGGCGATGCTCATGAAATCCGCGTCGAAGGCGGGCGCAAACAGGCTGTTCGCCCGGCTGCCCATGCAGACGGCACGGTAATCGAAGTGACCGACTTGTTCTTTGCCGTGCCGGCGCGGCTCAAGTTTCTGAAGTCTGAACGGGCTGAAACCGCCGAAGCGGCCGACGTGGTGCGCCGCCTCGCCATGGCACATCCGGGCGTCCGCTTCACCATGACCTCCGATGGCCGGTCGCTGGTCGACCTTCGTGAAGGAGAACTTGAAGCCCGCATCCACGCGGTCATGGGGCGCGAGTTCCAGGGCAATACGGTCGCCATTGATGCGGTGCGTGAAACCGTCAAGCTGAGCGGACTGGTCAGCCTGCCAACTTACCATCGCGCCCAGGCCAACCAGCAATATGTGCATGTCAATGGCAGGCCGGTGCGTGACAAGGTCATCGCGGGCGCATTGCGCGGCGCCTATGCCGACTTCATGATGCGTGGGCGCCATCCCGCCGTCGCCTTGTTCCTCACCCTGCCGCCGGATGAGGTGGACGTGAACGTTCACCCGGCCAAGACCGAGGTTCGGTTTCGAGATCAGGCCCTGGTGCGTGGCCTGATCGTCGGTGCCATCCGCCAGGCGCTGGCCGATGCCGGCCACCGGGCATCGAACACCGTCGGTGAGGGGACCCTCAGCTCGTTCCGCCCGGAAGCCGCCGGCTACCAGCCACAGCCACCCCGCCAGCCGCAGAGCTGGACCGCACCGCCACAACCGGGATTCAAGGAAACCCAGGCTGCCTTCGAGGCCTTTGCGCCGCCGTCCGGAGCCGGTGTCAGCGACGCGCCTGACGACGGTGACCTTGATACGCCGCTGGGTGCGCCACGCACCCAGGTGCATGAGAACTACATCATATCTCAGACACGCGACGGCATGGTGATCGTCGACCAGCACGCCGCCCACGAGCGCCTTGTATATGAGAAGATGAAAGCCCAGCTTGCCGCTGCAGGCATTGCCCGGCAGCCGTTGCTGGTGCCGGAAATCGTCGAACTCGATGCCGCGGCTGCCGAACGGCTGCTGGATGCCGCTGCCGACCTGGCAGACTCCGGCCTGGTGATCGACGGCTTTGGTCCCGCTGCAATCGCAGTGCGCGAAGTGCCCTCGCTGATTGCCGGCGGCAACATCTCCAGGCTGATCCAGGATGTGGCTGATGATCTGGAAACCTTCGACGCCTCGACCGGGGTGCGTGAACGGGTTGACCATGTCCTGTCGACCATGGCTTGTCACGGATCGGTCCGCTCGGGCCGGCGCCTCAAGCCGGAGGAAATGAATGCGCTGCTTCGGGAGATGGAAGCCACCCCGCATTCCGGCCAGTGCAATCATGGCCGGCCGACCTACGTCGAGCTGAAGCTGTCCGACATCGAGCGCCTTTTCGGCCGTAGTTGATCGGCACTGTCAGGTTCGCTTCAGTCCATCCACCAGGTGTACCAGCAGACCCGCCAGTAAGCCCCAGAACGCAGCGCCGACGCCGAAGGCAGCAATACCGGATGCCGTAACGATGAACGTGGCTGCCGCGGCAAACCGGGTTGCCGGCGCATCGAAGGCCGAGGCCAGCGCGCCGATCAGCGGCGTGATCAGCGCCAGGCCGGCCACAACGGCGATGATGGCTTTCGGCATGGCGATGATGGTGACAATGATCACCGGCCCGAACAGCCCCAGCAACATCCACACAATGCCGTAGGCAATGCCGACCTGCCATCGCTTCGACTTGTCCGGATGCACGTCATCGCCAAGACAGATGGCTGCGGTGATGGCCGCCATGTTGAAAGTGTGCGAGCCGAACAGGCCGGCGATCACCGAGCCGATGCCGGTCACGCCCAGACTGGCGGCGACCGGAGGCGTATAGCCGTGCGCACGCAGGACAGCGAAGCCCGGCAGGTTCTGTGATGCCATGGTGACCAGGTAAAGCGGCAGCCCGAGACCGATCAGGACAGCCGGGTTGAATTCAGGCATTATGAACACCAGCGACAGTGTCTCGAACCGGATTGCCGGAACCGGCACGCCGGCATAGGTGAAGGCGATGACAAGGCCTGCGGCCAATGCCGCCAGCACCGCGTAAAGCGGGCTGATCAGCCGCACCACCAGGAACACCGCGACCAGCGGCAACACCATGCGCCAGTCGCTGACCGCATAGGTGGCAACGGCAATGCAGAACGGCAGCAGGACGCCGGCCAGCATGCCGGACGCAATGCCTGTCGGGATCGACGAAACCGCACGGTTGATCGGCGGCACCGCGCCGGTCAGCGCGATCAGTCCGCCCGCCAGAACGAAGGCACCGACCGCTTCATTGATATTGATCCCGGTCGATGCCGCAATCAGCGCAGCACCCGGTGTGGACCATGCCAGCACGATTGGGATCTTTTTCCAGGTACTCAGCAGCATCGACCCGAGCGCCTTGGCGAAACAGATCGCGGCGACCCAGCTTGCGGTTTGTGCGGTGTTGGCGCCGACCGCCTGGGCGGCAGCCAGAATGAGGGCAATCGTCGAACCATACCCGACCAGCGCGGCAACCAGCGCTGCAGAAATCATCGACGGTCTCATTTGCCAGCTCCCCGAAACTGTAGTGTCAGTACCCTGGTGTCGCCATACCGATGGTCGCCCAGCACGGTCAGTTCATCGGGAATCGCGATCTCTACCTTGGCAGCTTCCTCCAAGACCACAATTGCGTTTTCTGCAAGCCAGCTGCCTGTCACCAGCGAGGCGAGGGCGCGTTCCGCCAGGCCTTTACCGTAAGGCGGATCGAGGAAAACAAGGCTGTACGGGCTCATTGGCGAACAAGCGCCGAGGTTGGCGGCATCACGCCGCCAGACCTTGCACTGGCCGATTGCGCCGAGAGTATCGGCGTTGTGCCTGATAGTGCCGCGGGCTGCATCGCTGTTGTCGATGAAGTGCACGTGCTTGGCGCCGCGCGAAAGCGCTTCAAGGCCAAGGGCGCCGGTGCCGGCAAACAAGTCAAGCACGCGCGTGCCATCGAGGCTGAAACCCTGAATGCCATGTTGCAGCCGGTTGAAGATCGCCTCCCGCACCCGGTCCGTGGTCGGGCGGGTGTCGCGGCCGTCAGGTGAGCTTAACGTGCGGCCCTTGAACCTACCGCCGACGATCCGCACGGGCAGCTCCCTTGCCGGCTGGTCTGCGGGGTTGGGTCTTGCCTGCTGCGGACTTGCCTGAAGTAGGCTTGCCTTTAGCCGCAGTCCGTTTCGGTTTGCGAACCGGTTTGCCGCCAGGGCCTGGTTTTGTGCCGGCTGCCCGTTTCGACTTCGCACCGGGTTTGCGCTTGGTGCCGCCGCGCACCTGTTCGTTCAGTACTTTCTGAGAAATCTCGTCAACGGCGCCGCGGGCCAGTTCGCCTAGCTGGAAAGGGCCGAACGAGGTGCGGATCAACCGCCCCACCTTCAGCCCAAGGTGCTCGCAAATCTTTTTGACTTCCCGGTTCTTGCCTTCGCGCAGCGCAACGGTCAGCCAGACATTCGCACCTTGCTCCTTGTCAAGCTTGGCATCGATCGGTCCGTACTGAACCCCGTCCACCATCAGGCCGTCCTTGAGGGCCTCGAGGGCCTCTGGTGTGACCTTGCCATTCGCACGCACCCGGTAACGGCGCACCCAGCCGGTCGCCGGCAGCTCCAGGAGCCGGGCCAGCCCGCCGTCATTGGTGAGCAACAACAGCCCTTCGGTGTTGATGTCGAGCCGGCCGATGGAGATGACCCGTGGCAGGTCTTCCGGCATCTTGTCGAAAACCGAAGGGCGGTCCTTCTCGTCACGATGCGACACCACAAGTCCGGCTGGCTTGTGGTAGCGCCAGAGCCGCGCCTCCTCGCGTTCCGGCAGCGGTTTGCCGTCAACCTCGACCACATCTGTGGGTAGCACCGTCATCGCTGGTGTGATAAGCGGCTTGCCATTGATGTTGACCCGGCCCATTTCAATCCAGCGTTCGGCGTCGCGTCGCGAACACAGGCCGGCCCGGGCAATCACCTTGGCGACACGTTCCGGCTTGCTGGTTTCATCGACGGCTGGGGTCTTGGACGGGCTTGATTGTTTGGCGTTCATGGAGTTGCTTGTATCAGAACGGCAGGGCGGCTGCACAGGTCCAATTGCGCAAGCCCGGCAGACAGGTGTGAAAGACCATGAAGCTTGAACTACACCCGGCCATGGCGCAGGCATTTGTAGAAGCCGAAGCTGCCGGTGCGCGTGGCGAAGTGCCGGTTGGTGCATGTGTTACCGCTCCCGACGGCAGCATCTTGACGAGTGCGGGAAATCGCACCCGTGAACTGAATGATCCTACCGCACATGCGGAGATGCTGGTCATCCGCGAAGCCGGTCGGCTGCTTGGCAGTGAGCGCCTCATCGGGTGCGATCTGCACGTGACCCTCGAACCGTGTGCCATGTGTGCCGCG
>JBCCVY010000023.1:0-18043 GCA_039194725.1 Pseudomonadota bacterium | reverse complement strand
TCTGCGACCGCCGCCTCAGTGGGCCAGCCGCGGGTTTCGTTGATGACGATGGCAAACTGCCGCAGCGCTTCCAGCTTGGCGTCCGCAATCGGCGTGTTGGCTCGCAGCGCTTCGATGACGCTGCTGTCGACCCCGGCCATCTGGGAAATTGTGGTGTGGGCCGCCATGCAGTACACGCAGCCGTTGAGGCGGTTGTTGGTCATCAGAATGATCTGGCGTTCGGTCTCTGACAGGTCGGTCTTGTCGAAGATGCCGGCCAGCGTCATGTAACCTTCCAGCAGAGCCGGCGCTTCAGCCATTGTGCCGAGCAGGTTGGGGACGAAGCCGTACGCCTTCTTGGCGCCTTCGAGCAGCGGCCTGGAAGCGTCGGGAGCCGATGCGATGGTGTGGGTGGCGAAGTCAGTCATGGGTCGTGTCCTTTCGGTTTTGGTGATGATCGGAATTGTTTATAACGATCGGTATAAACACAGGTAGTATGTTTAAACCGATCGGTCAAGACCTCTTTGCGATTTTATTGAACGATCGGTATAAACACTCTATATATGCATTGAGCGCGCAATCGAACTGGAGCAGGCACATGCCTTGGGAAAAGACATTTGATCTGGATGAGGCGACCGACAAGGCGATTTCAGTCTTCTGGCAAAAGGGCTATGAAGCAACCTCGATGTCGGACCTTGTTGAAGGAATGGGTATCAACAAGGGCAGCCTCTACAACGCCTTCGGCAGCAAGAAAGCGCTGTTTGACCGCGCGCTGCTGCGTTATGACCGGAAAAACCGCCAGAAATCTTTGCGGGAGCTTGAGGCTCTGGAAGATCCGGTTCTGGCCGTAAGCACGCTGTTTGACGGCCTCATCGCCGAAACCCGGGGAGATACGGCGAACAGGGGCTGTTTGCTCGTCAACACGGCGCTGGAGCTGCCCAACCAGAGCCCTGACGTGCAGAACATGGTGACCGGTGCGCTGCGCGACTTTGAAGACTTTTTCAGGCGGCTGATTGTGCAGGGACAGGAACGGGGCGGCATCCCGCCTGAGGTTGATCCACAGGCCGCATCAAAATCCCTGCTGGCTCTTGTTGTCGGTCTGCGTGTGCTTGCGCGCGGCACCTACGATGCGGAAGAGGTGGCGGTGCTCAAGAGCGGTGCGCTGAAGCTGATAAGCTGAGCGCAATCCGTTTGCTGAGGCCGTTGCACCGCAGTGGAAGCTTGTCAAGATTCCCGACATGCCCGACACTGTGTGATCCAGCGCAACACAGTTGATCAGGGCATTGCAGTCATGTCTCAGACACCGGACGAACCCCGGTTTGCAGAAAAGTTTTTTGGACGTCGCGCGGGCCAGTCCATGCGCCACAATCACCTGCGGCTGGTGCAGAACCTGCTGCCGAAGCTGCGCGTGCCGGACGATGCCGACTGTCTGCGGGATCCAAGCACCTTGTTTGAAACCCCGGTGTCCGAGGTCTGGCTGGAAATCGGTTTCGGCGGCGGCGAGCACCTTGCCTGGCAGGCGGCTGCCAATCCGCATGTCGGCTGCATCGGTGGCGAACCTTACATAAACGGCGTTGCCAAGCTGCTCAGTCAGCTAGAACAGGCCAACCTGTCCAATGTGCGCATCGTCGACGACGACATACGCCCGCGCCTGGACCAGATCGGCGATCAGACCGTATCGCGCGCCTTCCTGCTGTTTCCCGATCCGTGGCCGAAGCTGCGTCATCACAAGCGCAGGTTCGTCAACCGCAAGAACCTGGACCGGCTGCATCGCATCATGAAGCCTGGTGCCGAGTTCCGGGTGGCCAGCGACATTGACGATTACATCGACTGGAGCCTGAACGAGGTCGCCGATCATGGAGGTTTCAGACCCGTGTCCGACTGTCCCGAAGACTGGCGCCACCGGCCGCCGGACTGGCCTCAGACCAGATATGAGGCTAAGGCGGAACGCGAGGGTCGCACCTCCGCATACCTGCGATTTCTTCGGGTGTAGGCAGCTTTGACCAATTTACTTGTGCCACTGCGAGCGTTTTGCTTGAAGTTCCCGCCGTCTCGGCGTATATGTGGTCCATCAAGTTCATTCTCATAGGTTTTCAAGGACGACTGAAAACCACGCTTCATGAGAGTGGGTCCCGCGGGGCCCGCTTTTTTTGTTGTCTGAGCGGGCATGGTTTTGTTTGTGCCGAGCGGATTTGCGGTATCTGTCGGGTTTGAACAGGGAGACAGGTGATGGTGGCCGACATGGCCAAGAGGATGCAGAATGAAACCGGCGTGGCTGCCACTGTGGCCCGGCTGGTGGAGCCTGCCATTGAGGAGCTGGGTTTCCGGCTGGTGCGTGTGCGCCTGACTGGCACCACGCTGCAGATCATGGCAGAGCGTCCCGACGGCACCATGACAGTCGGCGGATGCCAGGATATCTCTCACGCCATCTCGCCGTTGCTGGATGTCAACGATCCGGTCTCCGGCAAATACAGTCTGGAAGTGTCCTCACCCGGCGTGGACCGGCCATTGGTGCGCCCGGAAGATTTTGAGCGCTGGGCCGGGTTTGAAGCGAAGGTCGAGCTGGCAACCCCGTTGGCCGGCCGCAAGCGGTTTCGCGGCAGGCTGGAAGGGTTTTCCGATGGCGAGGTACGCCTGTTCATACCGCCGCAGGAGAAACGCGGCGAGGACATCTTGATCGGGTTGGACATAACCGCGATAGGGGATGCCCGTCTGGTGATGACCGATGAACTGCTGAAAGCCGCCGGAGAGCGGGCCAGCAAAGGTGAGGTTGGCGACGGCGCCGACTGGACCGAAGCGAATGAAATTGAATCCAACGACATGAAAGCGGAGTGAACGAAATGGCTGATGTCGCCGTAAGTGCAAACAGGCTGGAGTTGCTGCAGATCGCAGATGCGGTTGCACGTGAAAAATCGATCGACAAGGCTGTCGTAATCGATGCGATGGAGGATGCAATCCAGCGTGCCGCGCGCTCACGCTATGGCGCGGAGAACGACATTCGTGCGGAAATCGATCCGCAAACCGGCGAAACCAAGCTGTATCGCCTGCTGGAAGTGGTCGAGGAAGTTGAAAATGACTCGACCCAGATCACCATGAAGGAGGCGCTCGACCGCAATCCCGGCGCCCGCATGGGAGATTTCCTGTCCGAACCGCTACCGCCGGTCGACTTTGGCCGCATCGCGGCCCAGAATGCCAAGCAGGTAATCGTGCAGAAGGTGCGCGATGCCGAGCGCGAGCGCCAGTTTGAAGAGTACAAGGACCGCATCGGCGAGATCGTTTCCGGTGTCGTCAAGCGCGTCGAGTACGGCAATATCATTGTCGACCTGGGCCGTGGCGAAGGCATTGTCCGTCGCGACGAGGGATTGCCGCGCGAGGCGTTTCGCAATGGTGACCGGGTGCGCGCCTACATTTTCGATGTCAGGCGCGAGCTGCGCGGTCCGCAGATCTTCCTGTCGCGGTCACGGCCTGAATTCATGGCCAAGCTGTTCCAGCAGGAAGTGCCGGAGATTTACGACGGTATTGTCGAAGTTGTGGCCGTGGCCCGCGATGCCGGTTCACGGGCCAAGATATCCGTGCGCTCCAAGGACAGTTCGATCGATCCGGTCGGCGCCTGCGTCGGCATGCGCGGCAGCCGCGTGCAGGCTGTCGTCAACGAGTTGCAAGGTGAGAAGATCGATATCATACCCTGGACGCCGGATGCGGCCAGCTTCATCGTCAACGCGCTGGCGCCTGCCGAGGTTGCCAAGGTGGTGCTTGATGAAGATGCCCAGCGCATCGAGGTTGTGGTTCCCGACGAGCAGCTCTCCCTGGCGATCGGCCGCCGCGGCCAGAATGTGCGCCTTGCCTCCCAGCTTTCCGGCTGGGATATCGACATCATGACGGAAGCCGAGGAATCCGAGCGCCGTCAGAAAGAGTTTGCAGAACGTACCCAGCGCTTCACCGAGGCGCTCGATGTTGACGAGATGCTGGCCCAGCTGCTGGCCTCGGAAGGCTTCGATTCCATCGAGGAAGTCGCTTATGTGGCCCCAGAGGAAATTGCATCCATCGAAGGGCTGGATGACGAGACGGCTTCTGAAATTCAGACCCGCGCAACCGAATTCCTCGAACGCCAGGCTTCGGAACTGGAAGCCAAGCGCAAGGAGCTCGGCGTGGCTGATGATCTGGCCGGCTTTGAAGGCCTGTCACCAGCCATGCTGGTGATGCTCGGCGAAGATGGCGTGTTCACGCTGGAGGATTTCGCCGGGTGCGTGCCTGACGACCTGGTCGGCTGGAATGAGCGCGTCGAGGGCGAAACGGTCCGTCATGAAGGCTCGCTGTCGGCAACCGACATGACCGCTGCAGAGGCTGAGGCCCTGATCATGGCGGCCCGCCTGCAACTGGGCTGGATCGAGCCTGAGCCCGAACCGGACCCGGAAGCGGAAGTCGAAGCAGAAGCCGGCGAAGAAGCTGCCGCAACCAGCAACGAAGAGTGAGGTGAACATCCGGCAATATGACAGGTCTGGCACAACAAACCGTTCTGGAAGACGACAGCAATGTCCGCATGTGCGCCTTGACGCGCGCGCCGCGGCCGCGCGCCGACCTGTTGCGTTTTGTTGCCTCGCCGGACGGGGACCTGGTACCTGACCTGAAAGAAGTGTTGCCGGGTCGCGGTGTGTGGTTGAGCCTGTCGCGCGCCAGTGTTGTTGAAGCCGTTAGGCGCAAGCTGTTTGCCCGCGCGCTGAAGACCGAGGTCAGACTGCCGGAAGATCTTGCCGGCCTGGTTGAGCGCCTGTTGCTCAAGGATGCCATGTCATGCTTGTCTCTGGCATCCAAGGCGGGCCAGGTTGTTGCCGGGTTTGACAAGGTTGAGGCCGCCATTGCGCGTGGCCGTGCGGCTGTTCTGATCGCCGCGTCGGACGGAGCGCCGGACGGTCGCCGGAAACTGTCCGGAAAACTGCGCGCCGCCGGTCAGGCCGGCCGGCTGGTCGAATGTTTCGCCTCTGCTGATTTGGATTTGGCATTGGGACGCACAAATGTGATACATGCTGCCATCAACTCTGGCGCATTGGCGCAGAAATTTCTGGCATGCACGAGACGATGTGAATTATTTGAGTTAAACGGAGCCGCACAAGCGGAAAGCTGATACGCAATGAGTGACACGAACGACAACGGTAATGGTAACGAACGTCCTGGCGGACGCACACTCGGCTTGCGCGGCGGTGGCCAGAGCAGGGTGCGCCAGAACTTCTCGCACGGACGGTCCAAGACCGTTGTGGTGGAAACCAAGCGCAAACGTATTATCGGCGCACCGGGCGCAAAGCCCGCAAGCCCGGCTGCCAAGAAGGAAGCACCGGCCAAAGCGCCTGCCGCGGCACCGGCTGCCAAGCCGGCATCTGCATCCCCGGACGCTGCAGGAGCAGCGCCGGCCAGTGCCGCTGCGCCGAAGCCGGCACCGGCATCAGCCCCTGCTGCTGCGGCAGCGGAGCCTGCAGAAGCACGGCGTCCTGCCATCAAGACAGTGGGCGCCCCGAAAGTGCTGCGCACCCTGACCGCTGAAGAGGCCGAGGCCCGCGAACGGGCACTGGTCGAGGCGCGCCAGCGTGATATCGAGGACAAGAAACGCGCCGAGATAGAGGCTGTGGAACGTGCCGAAAGGGAAGCGCGTGAAGCCGCCGAGCGTATCGAAAAGGAAGCCGAGGAAGCCCGGCGTGCGGCAAAGCGGGCTGCGGAAGCGGAAGCCAAGCAGGCTGCGGAACAGCTCAAGGCCAGCAAGGCCGCAGCTGCGGCAGAAACCGACACCGATGCCGGCCGCTCGAAGTCGCGCCGTCCTGCCGGCGGCGCCGACAAGCCTGCAACAGCACCTAAGCCGCGCAATGATTCGGACCGCCGTCGCGGCAAGCTCACCATTTCCAATGCGCTCAATGATGACGGCGAACGGGCGCGGTCGCTGGCCGCATTCCGCCGCCGCCAGGAACGCCAGAAGAAGCAGGCGATGGGCGGTTCGGTGACCAAGGAGAAGGTTGCCCGCGAAGTGACCATTCCTGAAGTGATCACCATTCAGGAACTGGCCAACCGGATGAGTGAACGTGCCGTCGATGTCATCAAGTTCCTGATGAAGCAGGGCGAGATGCACACCATCAATGACATAATCGATACCGACACCGCGCAGCTGATTGCAGAGGACTTTGGTCACACCGTCAAGCGGGTGTCTGAGTCTGATGTCGAAGAAGGCCTGATGGGGGATGACGATCCCGCCGACAGCCTGAAGCCCCGTGCGCCGATCGTGACCGTCATGGGCCATGTCGATCACGGCAAGACATCGCTGCTGGATGCCTTGCGCAACGCCTCGGTGGTGTCCGGCGAGGCCGGTGGCATCACCCAGCACATCGGCGCCTACCAGGTTGAAACCGACAACGGTCTGGTGACCTTCATCGACACGCCTGGCCACGCAGCGTTCACCGCCATGCGCGCGCGCGGTGCCAAGGCGACGGACATCGTGGTCCTGGTCGTGGCGGCGGACGATGGTGTCATGCCGCAGACGATCGAGGCCATCAGCCATGCCCGTGAAGCCGGCGTGCCGCTGATTGTCGCCATCAACAAGATGGACAAGGAAGACGCGGATCCGAACCGGGTCCGGACCGACTTGCTGAACCATGAAGTCATCGTCGAGAGCATGAGCGGTGAAGTGCTCGAGGTTGAAATTTCCGCGCTCAAGGGCACCAACCTCGACAAGCTGCTTGAAGCGATCCTGCTGCAGGCGGAGCTGCTCAACCTTCAGGCCAACCCTGATCGCGCCGCCGACGGTATCGTGGTCGAGGCGCAACTTGACAAGGGCCGTGGTCCGGTCGCCACCGTGCTGGTGCACCGCGGCACCTTGCACGTCGGTGACATTGTTGTCGCCGGGTCTGCCTGGGGCAAGGTTCGCGCCCTGATCAACGACAAGGGCGACAGTATCTCCGAGGCCGGCCCGTCGGTGCCTGTTGAGGTTCTGGGCATGAACTCGGCGCCCGAAGCCGGTGACCAGATTGTCGTCGTTGAACACGAAGGCCGGGCCCGCGAGATCACCGAATATCGCGCCCGCAAGATGCGCGATAACCGTGGTGCTCCCAGCTCCAGGTCGTCGCTGGAACAGATGATGAGCCAGCTCAAGGAAAGCGGCAAGCAGGAGTTTCCGATCCTCATCAAGGCTGATGTGCAGGGATCGGCGGAAGCCATTGTGCAGGCGCTGGACAAACTCGGCACCGACGAAGTTGCCGCCCGCGTGGTGCACTATGCGGTTGGCGGTATCTCGGAATCCGACGTGCAACTGGCACAGGCCTCCAACGCCGTCGTTGTCGGCTTCAACGTCCGTGCCAACAAGCAGGCACGTGATTCCGCCGAGGCCAATGGCATTGAAATCCGCTACTACAACATCATCTATGACCTGGTTGATGATGTGAAAGCGGCCATGTCCGGCCTGTTGTCACCTGATCTGCGCGAGAGCTTCCTTGGCAATGCCGAAATTCTGGAAGTCTTCAACATCACCAAGGTTGGCAAGGTTGCCGGTTGTCGGGTTGTGGAAGGCAATGTCCAGCGTGGTGCCAAGGTGCGCCTGGTGCGCGACAATGTCGTTGTCCATGAGGGCACGCTGTCGACGCTCAAGCGCTTCAAGGACGAAGTCAAGGAAGTTCAGGTTGGCCAGGAATGCGGCATGGCGTTCGAGAACTATCAGGACATGCGTCCAGGTGATGTGATCGAGTGCTTCACCGTGGAGAGTGTTCAGCGCTCGCTGTGAGGCATCGGTGGGACACCGGATGTGCGAGCCCTGACCGGGCTTGCCTGCCCGTTTTCTGGTGAAGGACTTGACGATGAAACCGAGACCAAAAGCCGGCAAGGGCCCCTCGCAGCGCCAGTTGCGAGTTGGCGAATTGATCCGTCATGAACTGTCGGCGCTGTTCATGCGCGGTGACGTGATGGACCCGGTTGTCGAAAAAACCGGGGTCACTGTGCTGGAAGTGTCTGCCACGCCTGATCTCAGGACCGCCACAGCCTATATCCGCCCGTTTCAGCCCTCCGGTGACGGTGACGCACTGGTCGAAGCGCTGATGCGCCACCGCAAGTTCATCCGTGGTGAATTGGCCCCCAGGCTGCAGTTGAAGTTCATGCCGGAGATCAGGTTCCGCATCGACAGCTCCATCGACTATGCCTCCAGCATTGACGCCCTGCTCGCCGACCCGAAGGTCAAGGCTGATCTCGGGCCGGACCGCGACGACTGAAAGCGTGGTCCCTGGTGGCTCGTCGCAAAAAGGGAAACCGTATCCACGGCTGGGTGTTTCTTGACAAGCCTCTCGGCATGGGCTCCACGCAGGCCGTGTCGATGGTGCGGCGCGCCTTCAACGCGCAGAAGGCCGGCCATGCCGGCACCCTTGACCCGCTGGCCACCGGCCTGCTGGCCATCGCCTTGGGTGAAGCCACCAAGACAGTCCCCTACATGACCGATGCCGTGAAGACTTACGCGTTTACGGTTCGCTGGGGCGAGGCCACGGTGACATGTGATGCCGAAGGCGAGGTTTGTGCGACCAGTCCGGTACGTCCTGCAAAGCATGAGATCGAAGATGTTTTGCCCGGCTTTACCGGGCAGATTCAACAAGCGCCGCCTGTCTACTCGGCAATAAAGATAGATGGTCAGCGGGCCTACGATCTGGCCCGGGCCGGTGACCAGGTTGAGATGACCAGCCGGACGGTGCGGGTGGAAGACCTGAAGCTGGTCGGCTGCCCGGATGAAGATCATGCCGATTTCGAGGTGACCTGCGGCAAGGGTACCTATGTCCGCTCGCTGGCCCGCGACATGGCTGCAGCACTTGGTACCGAGGGGCATGTCACTGCGCTGCGCCGCATCGCCACCGGCGCAGTCTCGATTGATCAGTGTGTTGCAGCCGCAGCCTTTGGTGATGGCACCGCCGGCGAGCTTTCCCGCCTGCTGCATCCTCTGGAGGCGGTCCTTGGCCATTTGCCGGCCGTTGAGCTGAACGAGGCGGCAGCCGGCAGGGTCGCTCACGGCAACCCGGTTGGGGTTCCGGCCGGCAGTGCGCTTGGCGACGGCGATGATCTGCTGCTGACCCGGTCCGGCGCGCCGCTGGCCATTGCGCAGGTCAATGGCGACCTGATGCAGCCGGTGCGGGTGTTTCAGCTCGGCGGCTGACGTTTTGCGGGTTTGTCTTTTGGTCTGGCATTGCCGCTGCATTTCGGTTATATGCTGCGCCAACACCGGGTTGTCCCGGTGTTTTTTCATGGCCTTCGCTGGACGACATCCCGGCTTTAGGCGTCCTGTTCCTCCATTTGAAAGGATTTCCCGATGTCGATTACGCCTGAGCGCAAGCTAGAGCTTGTGAAGGAATACGCCACTGCTGAGGGCGATACCGGTTCTCCGGAAGTGCAGGTCGCAATTCTGACCGAACGCATCAAGAACCTCACCGGTCACTTCCAGACCCACAAGAAGGACAACCATTCACGCCGCGGTCTGCTCAAGCTGGTCAGCCAGCGCCGCAAACTGCTTGACTATGTCAAGGTGCGTGACGAACCCCGCTACAAGAGCATCATCGAACGGCTCGGTATCCGGCGGTAAATGCAATAGCAACCAGCGGGTGGCTTTCCGGACCGGGAAGCCGCCCGCTTCCCCTTTTTTGGCACGTACGGCAATGGGGCCGGGTGCTGATGGCCCGCTCGGGGAAAGCCGCAAAAACTACAATATCGATGGCGGCAGGGGCCGGAGTTGAGCCGGGAGATGCAGAAACAGGGTTTCGCAACGCAGTTCAGCTCTACCATACATGTAAGGAAATATTTTTATGTTTGACATTCATGTCGAAGAAATTGAATGGGCCGGACGCACGCTGAGGCTGGAAACCGGCCGTGTTGCGCGCCAGGCTGATGGCGCCGTTCTGGCGACCTATGGCGAGACGACCGTGCTGGCAACCGTCGTTGCCGACCGTGCACCCAAGCCTGGCCTGGACTTCTTTCCATTGACCGTGAACTACCAGGAAAAAACCTATGCTGCCGGCAAGATACCCGGCGGGTTTTTCAAGCGTGAAGCAAGGCCGTCGGAAAAGGAAACCCTGGTTTCCCGGCTGATCGACCGTCCTATTCGCCCGCTGTTCGCCAAGGGCTTCAAATGCGAAACCCAGGTCATCCTCACCGTGCTCAGCCATGACCTTGAAAACGATCCCGACATCGTCGCCATGGTCGGTGCGTCAGCGGCCCTGTGCCTGTCCGGCGCCCCGTTCCTCGGACCGATCGGTGCTGCCCGTGTCGGTTACATTGACGGCGAGTATGTGGTCAACCCGACACTTGACCAGATGCCCGATTCAGTTCTGGACCTGGTGGTCGCGGGCACCAGCGACGCGGTGCTGATGGTTGAGTCAGAAGCCCAGGAACTGTCCGAGGAAGTCATGCTCGGCGCTGTGATGAAGGGTCATGAGGATTTCCAGCCGGTTATCGACGCAATCATCCGCCTAGCCGAACGTGCTGCACGCGAACCCCGCGAACACGTTGCCGAGGACAATTCCGACCTGCTTGCCGCAGCGAAGAAGCTGGCCGAGAAAGATCTACAGGCGGCCTACTCGATCGCCGGCAAGGAAGAACGCTACGAAGCCATTTCCGCGGCAAAGGCAAAGGTCGTTGAAGAACTGTGTGATCCCGAGGATGAGGATGCACCGGCCCCCAACAAGGTGGGTGAAGTCTTCAAGTCGATGGAGGCCGACATCGTTCGCGGCCAGATTATCGAGACCAAGTCGCGCATTGACGGCCGCGGCCTTGCCGATGTCCGGCAGATCAAGTGCGAGGTTGGTGTGCTGCCGCGCACCCACGGCTCTGCCCTGTTCACGCGCGGTGAAACCCAGGCGCTGGTTGTCACCACGCTGGGCACCGGCGATGACGAGCAGTTCATCGATGCGCTGGAGGGCACCTACAAGGAGCACTTCCTGCTGCATTACAACTTCCCGCCCTATTCTGTCGGCGAGACCGGCCGCACCGGCTTCACCGGCCGCCGCGAAATCGGTCACGGAAAGCTGGCCTGGCGCGCCGTGCACCCGATGCTGCCGAAAAAGGAAGAGTTCCCGTACACAATTCGTGTCGTATCTGAAATCACCGAGTCCAACGGCTCCTCTTCAATGGCCAGCGTGTGCGGTGCATCGCTTGCCATGATGGATGCAGGTGTCCCGCTCACCCGTCCTATCGCCGGCATTGCCATGGGCCTGATACTTGAAGGTGACAACTTTGCCGTGCTGTCCGATATTCTCGGTGACGAGGATCATCTCGGCGACATGGACTTCAAGGTGGCAGGCACCGAACAAGGCGTTACCTCGCTGCAGATGGACATCAAGATCACCGGCATTACCCAGGAGATCATGTCGACGGCCTTGTTCCAGGCCAAGGATGGCCGGATGCACATTCTCGGCAAGATGTCCGAAGCGATCTCCCAGGGGCGCGAGGAGCTCGGCGAACACGCGCCGCGCATCGAGGTCATGACGATCCCGGCCGACAAGATCCGTGAAGTCATCGGTACCGGCGGCAAGGTGATCCGCGAGATCGTCGAGAAGACCGGCGCCAAGGTCAACATCAATGATGACGGAGTGATCAACATCGCCTCTTCCGACGGTGCCTCGATCAAGGCGGCAAAAGACTGGATTCACTCCATCGTCGCCGAGCCCGAAGAAGGTGTGATCTACGACGGCAAGGTTGTGAAGGTCGTCGACTTCGGCGCTTTCGTGAACTTCTTCGGCGCCAAGGACGGCCTCGTGCACATTTCCGAACTGGCACCCAAGCGGGTTGAGAAAGTCACTGACATTGTCACCGAGGGCCAGGATGTGAAAGTCAAGCTGCTCGGCTTTGACCAACGCGGCAAGGTCCGCCTGTCCATGAAGCAGGTCGACCAGGAAACCGGCGAAGATCTGTCGCAGGCCAAGGAAGACTGATCAACCTGACCAGGTTCGCAAACAATTGAAGGAGCGCCGTTTTTGCGGCGCTCTTTTTTTGGTCGGGTCGCGTCTTGTGAATCTGCGGGCAGAATATTCCGGACCGGAGCTACAGCATGGCCGGCACCACCCGGTCCGGCGGCTTGTGACCGTCGACAAATGTCTTGATGTTGATGATGACCTTTTCGCCCATGTCGACGCGGCCCTCGATGGTTGCTGAGCCCATGTGCGGCATCAAAACCGCTTTCGGATTCTTTAAAAGCCTCGGATTTACGGCTGGTTCGTGTTCGAACACGTCGAGGCCGACACCGGCAAGCTCATCCTTTTCCAGCATCCTGGCCATGGCGTTTTCGTCGATCACTTCACCGCGGGCGGTATTGACGATGATGGCCGTCGGCTTGAGCAGTTTCATGCGCCGAGCCGACAGCAGGTGATAGGTGCCCGGCGTGTGCGGGCAGTTCACCGATATGACGTCCATGCGGGCCAGCATCTGATCGAGGCTTTCCCAGTACGTTGCCTCCAGCTCTTCCTCTATGGACGGGTGCACCGGCTTGCGGTTGTGATAGTGTATCTGCAGCCCGAACGCCTTGGCCCGCCGTGCCACGGCCTGACCTATGCGGCCCATGCCGATGATGCCAAGACGCTTGCCGTAAATTCGCCGGCCGAGCATCCAGGTCGGCGACCAGCCCTGCCAGACCTCGTCATTGCTGATTGCTTCTGCACCCTCGATCACCCGACGTGACACCGCCAGGATCAGCGCCAGTGTCATGTCGGCGGTGTCTTCGGTCAGAACCCCCGGTGTATTGGTAACGGTGATGCCGCGATTGGTTGCCGTTTCCACGTCGATATTGTCAACGCCGGTGCCGAAATTGGCGATCAGCTTCAGCTGGTCGCCGGCCTGCATGATGATGGATTTGTCAATCCGGTCGGTGACCGTGGGCACCAGGACTTCGGCCGTCTTGACTGCCTCGACCAGATCACTCTGGCTCATCGGTGCATCGGTTTCGTTGAGTGTCGTTGAGAACAGTTCGCGCATGCGTGTTTCTACAACGTCCGGCAACCTGCGGGTGACAATCACGGTTGGTTTGCGCGTCGACATGGGGCAACTCCTGGCGAATTCGTGGTGCGGGGCTTAGTGGTCGGTTTGCCAGCCCTTGCAAATCATTGATCCATTCTTGTTTATGGTGCGTGAGCGCCCATGTAAACTGTGCTGGTTGATGCAATCTGAGTTTCAGAGCATATTAAGAGCACCATGGGTTGCTAAGAACCGGCAAAGTTGCTGCAACATGTGAAATGCGGTCAGATTTGTGCTGTATGGTTGTGACAACCGGGAATCATCCCGAACGCTTCTTTGTAAGCAGATTTCTGTCAGGGTTGGGTATAGGTTTGGGACGTTTTAGCATAGGACGGATGTTGTTCGCTGCACTGGCATTTGCCGTCGCAGGCGGCATTGTCTATGCGTTCACCGAAAGCCAGAATCCGGCAACGCTCAGTTCCGCGAAAGCCGCCCAGGACAGCAACAACGCCGGACCTGTGGTCAGGACCCAGACCGGATTGCCGCTTCCCAGGTTCGTCAGCCTCAAGTCCGAGCGGGTCAATGTGCGCCGTGGCCCGTCCAACGAGCACGGTGTGGCATGGGTGTTCACCCGCAAGAGCCTGCCGGTGGAGATCATCGCGGAGTTTGATCACTGGCGCCGCATTCGCGACAGTGAAGGTGCCGAAGGCTGGGTGTACCACTCATTGCTGGTCGGCAGACGCACCGTCATCGCGGCTCCCTGGTCCAAGGACAAGGTCATGCGCCTGTTGGCCGACGCCTCGGCGTCTGGCGATCTCGTTGCTAAGATAGGTTCAGGCGCGCTGGGCGAACTGAAGTCCTGCGACGGAAAATGGTGCTACACGGTGTTTGGCGGTTACGAAGGCTATGTTTCGCAGGAGACGCTGTTCGGCGTTTATCCGGGCGAAATTTACAGCAAGTGATTGTGAAACCGGTGGCGCAGGTGGCGCTCAGCCACGGTCTTTTTCAAGACGCACGATAATGTCGATCCGGCCAATGCGCATGCCCTCGGGCGGCTCCGGCAGGCCGTCAACCGTCAGCTGGTCGTCCTCGATATCGATCAGGCGGCCTTCGTCTTCCAGATAGTAGTGACAGTGGTTGGAGGTGTTGGTGTCGAAGTAGGACTTGTGACCTTCGACTGCGACTTCGCGCAACAGGCCGGCTTCGGTGAACTGGTTCAGCGTGTTGTAAATCGTGGCGAGAGACACTGCGATACCCGCCTGCACGGTTTCGACATGAAGCTGCTCGGCCGTAATATGCCGGTCTCCACTGCCGAACAGAAGGCTGCCAAGCGACATGCGCTGACGCGTCGGCCGCATGCCGGCATCGCGCAATTTCTGTTCCATGCTTTGGGTGCTCATCATGATGTTACTTCACTCGGGCAGTGGGCCGGCGGCCATGAAAAATCAACTTGAAGCCCTATATAGCGTTTACGGCGGCTGCTTGCAATCATCCACGTTCGGGCAGTGACGCAAGGTCGCTGGCCAGCTCGCGCGTTTGGTTAGTGCTTTCACAGAATGTTTCGATATGTTACGAAACCATGAGCAACAGGGGCGATGCGGGCTGATTGCCTGCACGACAAATTCAGGGTTTGAGGGCAATGAGCGAACGTAAAGGGCATTTCAGCTACGAGGAGCTGCTGGCTTGTGGCAGGGGCGAACTTTTCGGGCCCGGCAATGCCCAGCTGCCGCTGCCACCCATGCTGATGTTTGACCGTATCACGTCGATCGCCGAGGACGGCGGATCTGCCGGCAAGGGTGAGGTCGTGGCTGAACTTGATGTGAAGCCGGATCTTTGGTTTTTCCCGTGCCACTTTCAGGGCGATCCGGTGATGCCGGGGTGCCTGGGACTTGACGCCCTGTGGCAGTTGACCGGGTTTTTCCTGGGTTGGATGGGCGCCCCGGGCCGGGGCCGGGCCCTGGGTGTCGGCGAGGTCAAGTTCACGGCGATGGTCACGCCGGACGTCAAGAAGGTCGAGTACGTGGTTGATGTGCAGCGGCTTATCCTGCGCAAGCTGAACATGGCGATCGCCAATGGTGTGTTGAAGGCCGACGGAGAGATTATCTACACCACGACCAATATGCGTGTCGGGACCTTTGTGGATGAAAAACCGGCTTAGGGTCAGGACCCGGGCTCCTGTGTCAGGGCGGATGATGAAAGGCGAGTAGGGCAGCATGAGACGTGTGGTAGTCACCGGCATCGGTATCGTATCGAGTATCGGCAGCAATGCGCAGGAGGTGAACGCCTCCTTGCGCGAAGCAAAGCCGGGCATTGTCAGCGCGGAAGATTACGCCCGGCTGGGCTTTCGCTGTCAGGTGCACGGTGCACCGACCATTGATCTCGACAGTTCCATCGATCGCCGGGTGCGCCGTTTCATGGGTGACGGCGCCGCCTGGAATTGGGTCGCCATGCAGCAGGCGATCACCGATGCGGGCCTTGAAGAAAGTGATGTCAAGAACGAGCGCACCGGCCTGATCATGGGGTCGGGCGGACCATCGACGCGCACCATCGTTGCCTCGGCAGACACCACGCGCGAAAAAAGCCCCAAGCGGGTCGGCCCGTTTGCGGTCCCTGCGGCCATGTCGTCGACCAACTCGGCGACACTTGCCGTGCCGTTCGGAATCAGGGGGGTCAACTACTCCATCTCGTCGGCTTGTGCGACCTCGACCCATTGCATCGGCAATGCCGCCGAACTGATTCAGTGGGGCAAGCAGGACATCATGTTTGCCGGCGGTGGCGAGGAGCTGGACTGGACCCTGTCGGTGCTGTTTGACGCCATGGGTGCCATGTCATCGGACTTCAACGACACGCCGGCGAAGGCCTCGCGTGCCTACGACAAGCATCGTGACGGGTTTATCATCGCCGGCGGTGGCGGAACTGTGGTTCTGGAAGAACTCGAACACGCCAAGGCGCGCGGCGCCAAAATCTACTGCGAGCTGGTCGGATACGGCGCCACCTCCGATGGCATCGACATGGTGCAGCCGTCCGGTGAAGGGGCTGCGCGCTGCATGAAGCAGGCCATGGCCACGGTCAACGAGAAGGTCGACTACATCAACCCGCATGCCACCTCGACGCCGATCGGCGATCAGCGCGAGATCGAAGCCATCCGCGATGTGTTCGGCGATGACATCCCCGCGATTTCGGCGACCAAGTCCCTGACCGGCCACTCGCTGGGCGCAGCCGGCGTGCAGGAGGCCATCTACTCGATCCTGATGATGCAGAACGGCTTCATCTGCGAAAGCGCCAATATTGAAGAACTCGATCCTGAGTTTGACGACATCCCGATCGTTCGTGAGCGTCGCGATGATGTGAGCCTGGATGTGGTGCTGTCCAACAGCTTCGGTTTCGGCGGCACCAACGGCACTCTGGTGTTCCAGCGCTATAACGGCTAAGCAAACGTCCACTCACAATGGTGCTTTACCAGTCCGGACCCGGTCCGGACTGCGATGCCGCAGCAGGGATGAATTCAGGAACGACAATGATTGAAGTTAAAAGCGATCTGATGAAGGGCCGCCGCGGCCTCGTCATGGGAGTGGCAAACGATCACTCAATTGCATGGGGCATCGCCAGGTCACTGCGCGAACACGGCGCCGAACTGGCGTTCACCTATCAGGGCGAAGCCTTCGGCAGGCGCGTGACACCGCTGGCCGAGAAGGCCGGCTCGTCGCTGGTGATGCCATGCGATGTGGAAGACACCGCAACGGTGGCTGCCGTTTTCGACAAGCTGCAGGCCGAGTGGGGCTCGCTGGATTTTGTCGTGCACGCCATTGCCTATTCCGACAAGAACGAGCTCAGCGGGCTTTATGCAGACACGACCCGTGAGAACTTCTCGCGCACCATGGTCATCTCGTGCTTCTCGTTCACCGAGATTGCCCGGCGCGCAGCCGCCATGATGAACGACGGCGGATCCATGCTGACGCTGACCTATGGCGGGGCCACGCGGGTGATGCCGAACTACAACGTCATGGGCGTGGCCAAGGCGGCGCTGGAAGCCTCTGTGCGGTATCTGGCCGCCGACTATGGGCCCAGGGGCATAAGGGTCAATGCCATTTCCGCCGGCCCCATGCGTACGCTGGCCGGCGCCGGGATTGCCGATGCGCGCGCCATGTTCTCGTTCCAGCGCCAGCATTCGCCATTGCGCCGTCCGGTCAGTCTGGATGAGGTTGGCGGCGCTGGTCTGTATCTGCTGTCGCCGCTGTCCGGTGGCGTCACCGGCGAGGTGCATTTTGTGGATTCAGGCTACAACATCATCTCCACGCCGCGTCCCGAAGACCTGGCCTCGACAGCCGAGTAGAAGTCCCGCCTTCAACTGTAGGCGGACAGGTCGGTGATGGTCGGATTGCGGCCATTGAGCGGATTGTCGGGATTCCAGCTCAGCCTGGTGACCATGAAGCGGGCCGACAGGGCGTCGTACATCACCATGCGTCCCGCCAGACTATCGCCGATTTCGGCGATTTCCTTGATCACCTCCATGGCCTGCATGGAACCGATCACGCCGGTCAGCGCGCCGATGATGCCGGCTTCTTCGCATGACGGCACCATGCCGTCCGGCGGTATGTCGGTGTGCAGGCAGCGATAGCTGGGAAAGGGAGTGCCGTCGGCCTGAACCAGATGCGGCTTGAATGTGGAAAGCTGCGCGTCGAACTGGCCGACAGCGGCGGACACCAGTGTCTTGCCGAGCAGGTGGCAGGCGTCCGAAACCAGGAAACGGGTGGTGAAATTGTCACACCCGTCGGCAACCAGGTCATAGCCGGAGATGATGTCGAGTGCATTGGAGGCATCGAGCCGCATCTGGTGCGTGATCACGGTCACATTGGGATTAAGGTCGTTGATCCGTGCCGCGGCACTGTCCGTTTTTGCGGTTTCGTCTCGTGCTGCGGCTGTGGTGTGAATGATCTGCCGCTGCAGGTTGGACAGGCTGACCACATCGTCATCCACCACCCCGATGGTGCCGACGCCGGCACCGGCCAGGTACAGCAGCACCGGCGCGCCCAGTCCACCGGCGCCGACCACCAGCACCTTTGCCGCCTTCAGCTTTTGCTGGCCCGGCCCGCCCAGTTCGCGCAACACGATGTGCCGGGCG
>JBCCVY010000022.1:0-18049 GCA_039194725.1 Pseudomonadota bacterium | reverse complement strand
TGTAGGCATGCGTTTTCCCAATGCTTTATCTCCGTCCTGATGGCGAGCCGTAAACAGTGATCTGGCACAAATTGTGGCAGGATGTCTTACGCTGTCGCACAGTAAAACATCGCCAAGATATGGTGCCATAGCCAAATGATAACAAGGGCGGGTGCCAAAAAGTGACGTTTACGGTAAACTGTCTGACCCGGTGGATTGGCCGTATTTGCAGTATTTGCGCTATCAACAGAAATTGAGATTCACCACTTTGACTGCTTGAAGGCAGTCAAAAGATTGCTTAGTTTGTTTCTCCAAGGGTTCAGTTGAGGGCGATGCGCCGTGAAATCACAACCCGTTTCATCCACTGAAAAGAGATCACAGACGTAATGAACAAAACCATGGTTTGATGCCATGCGTCATTACGATGTCAGGAGCAGCGCGTTGCAACATACAGGCCATTTCAATCCAGCCTTTCCCATAGAAACGACCGAGATCAGCGGGGCGAAAGAGGTTCATTACAACCTGAACGCCGCACAGCTGTTCGAGATGTCGCTGCAGCTTGGCGAAGGCATGGTGACCGACAGTGGCGCACTGGCTGTTGTTACCGGAAAGCACACCGGCAGGTCTGCCCAGGACAAGTTCATCGTCCGCGACGACAACACTGAAGACAATATCTGGTGGGACAACAACAAGGCCATGTCGCCTGACCACTTCGCCGTCCTGAAGACGGATTTCCTCGACCACGCCAGGGGCAAGCGCCTGTTTGTCCAGGATTTGTATGGCGGCGCCGATCCCGCCCACCGCATCAAGGTGCGCGTGGTGACGCAATTCGCCTGGCATGCCCTGTTCATCCGCTATCTGCTGCGCCGCCCGTCCCGTGACGAGGTGATGGAGTTTTCTCCGGACCTGACCATTATCAACCAGCCCAGCTTCAAGGCCGATCCCAAAAAACACGGCTCGCGCACCGAAACTGTCATTGCCATCAACCTGAGCGAAAAACTGGTGCTGATCGGCGACAGCGAGTATGCCGGCGAAACCAAGAAATCCGTGTTCGGCACCCTCAACTACTTCCTGCCGGAAAAGGGCATCATGCCGATGCACTGCTCGGCCAATGCCGGATCGGATGGCACGTCTGCCCTGTTCTTCGGCCTTTCGGGCACCGGCAAGACCACCCTGTCGTCCGATGCCTCGCGCACGCTGGTCGGGGATGACGAGCACGGCTGGTCGCCCAACGGTATCTTCAACTTTGAAGGCGGCTGTTACGCCAAGACGGTCAATCTGTCGGCCGAAGCCGAGCCGGAGATCTACTCAACCACCCAGCGCTGGGGCTCGATCCTGGAAAACGTCATGGTCGATGCCGACACCAGGACGCCGGACTTTGACGATGTCTCGCTGACCGAAAACGGCCGCGTCGCCTATCCCATGCATTTCATTCCCAACGCATCGGAAGACGGCACCGCACCGCATCCGAAGAATGTCATCATGCTGACCGCGGATGCCTCCGGCGTGCTGCCGCCGATTGCGCGCCTGACGCCGCATCAGGCCATGTATCACTTCTTGTCCGGCTACACCGCCAAGGTGGCCGGCACCGAGAAGGGCGTGAAGGGCACTGTGGCGACGTTTTCCACCTGTTTCGGCGCGCCGTTCATGCCGCGTCACCCCAGCGTGTACGGCAATCTCCTGAAAAAACTCATCGCCGAGCACGGCGCCACCTGCTGGCTGGTCAACACCGGCTGGACCGGCGGGCCGTACGGCGAAGGCCACCGCATGCCGATCAAGGCGACCCGCGCCCTGCTGGCTGCAGCGCTTGACGGCAGCCTCAACAATGTGCCGATGCGCACCGATCCGTCGTTCGGGTTCGAAGTGCCGACATCAGTGCCCAACGTCGACAGCTCCATTCTTGATCCGCGCAGCACCTGGGCCGACCCGGCAGCCTATGACGCCAAGGCCAGCGAACTGGTCGGCATGTTCGTGGACAATTTCGAGAAGTTCGCCGAGCACGTGGAAACCGAGGTGCTGGAGGCAGCGCCCGCCATCCGCGACGCCGCCGAGTAGGATAGCAGCTTCAGGCTGGCGGCCACCCTCAAGCCGTGTCGTGACTGGCGCAGATTTTCCTGGCCTGGCTCTTGGTCACCGGCTCTTCAAACAACAGGCACCAGTGCTTGCCTTTCACGTCGTCCGGTGCGCCGCCTTCGCGGAAGTAGCGGCAGGTGTCGCATGAGCCGAAACTGGGCAGGCCGCGTGACTTGATGATCCTGGCAACCAGTTTGTGCGATCCGTTGGCCAGCCGTTTGCGGGTTTTCGCGCCGCCGGCGTCGATCATGGCTGAGACCTGCTGCCACGGGTCGTCGCGCAATTTCACCTGGCCCTGGTCCGTCAGCGCCAGCACCACCGAGCGCGCTTGGCCGGGCCGCGGAGCCTTACTCACCAGGCCCTTGCGTTCCAGCGCGATCAGGGTCTGCGAAATGGTGCCCTTGGTGGCCGACAGGTAGCGGGTCAACGCTGCTGGAGAATTGGAAAACCGGTTGCACCGCGAAAGATAGCGCAACGCTTCCCACTGCGCCGGGTTGAGGTCAGAGGCATGTTCTTCCGCCCTGACCAGCCGGCTCAGGCGCTCCAGCAGAACCACCATATCGTCGGTACTCAGGTCTTCCGCCATCTGGTCCCCCCAGTTATGTTCAAGCCGTTGAACGGCGCCAGCGCCATCCCGGATCACCAAAGAAGCTACGCGACACCGTTGTCACAATCAAATCGGACGGAGCTAAGAAGTGACAGAGTGGCTGGGAGGCGGTTCAAACGGGGCTCAGCGGGACAGCTGCGTTGGTGACATCGCCGACAACCTGCAACTACGTTGCTTGTTGCAATGCGCTGGCCGCAATGTAGTCTTGAGACCGGCAGTATCAACTTTTGCAGATAACCTACCGTATGGATGCCATTGGCGAAACAGCTGAACAGCAATCTCAAAGCGATATCCTGCAAGATCTCCGGGCACGATTGAAAGCGCATCTGGACCTGATTTATCCCGATTCTGACTGTGCGGTTCTGTCAGAGCGGGTGATTGAGACCTTCTGGCCTGATGAGGATGTGCCCGTGTCGCCGAGAACGGGCTCGCCTGAATTCTGGTCTTCCCGTGATGCGGTTGTCATCACCTATGGCAACACCATTACAGACGGCATCAATCCACCTTTGGTCTTGTTGCGGGATTTCCTGATCCGGCACCTGGATGGTGCCATCCCCAATGTTCATATCCTGCCGTTCTTTCCCTATACCTCTGATGACGGCTTTGCTGTCGTGGATTACATGACAGTCAACAGCAGTCTCGGAGACTGGCATCATATTGGTCGCATAGCCGAACAGTTTGGCCTGATGGGCGATCTGGTCCTGAACCATATTTCCAGCTCGCACAAATGGATGGTTCAGTTCGTTCAGGGCAAGAAGCCGGGCGTGGACTACATCAAGCACGCAGAAGACGGACAGGACTTCCGCAATGTCGTCAGGCCTCGGGCACATCCGCTGTTCAACCGGGTGGCGACCGCGGCCGGCGACAAAGACGTCTGGTGCACCTTCTCCCATGATCAGGTTGATGTCGACTTCGGAAACCCCGACGTGCTGATCGAATATCTGCGCATCATGCGGTTTCTGATCGACCGGGGGTTGCGGATCATCAGACTGGATGCCGTCGCCTATATCTGGAAGGTTGCCGGCCTGCCATCAATCCATTTGCCCGAAGTGCATGAAATTGTCCGGTTGATGCGCACACTGTGTGATCACTGCAGCCAAAAGATAGTTCTGATCACCGAAACCAATGTGCCCAATCATGAGAATCTGACGTATTTCGGCAATCGCAACGAAGCCCATGCCATTTACAATTTCTCCCTGCCGCCGTTGCTGCTTCATACCCTGCTGTCGAGATCAAGCGATGCCTTGAACAGATGGCTCTTGTCGATGCCGCCGGCCCAGCCCGGGTGCGCCTATCTCAACTTCACTGCTTCCCACGACGGTATCGGGCTGCGGCCGGTTGAAGGCCTGCTTGACGAAGAAGACAGACTGTCCCTGGTCGAGGCGGTAACAGGGTTCGGCGGACTGCTGTCGATGCGCAAGATGAGTGACGGCGATGAGCATCCCTACGAAATGAACATATCTTTCTACGATGCAATGAAAGGGACATTGGATGGCCCCGACCGGTTTCAAAACGACAGGTTCATCTGCTCGCAGACCATCATGATGTCGTTGGAGGGCATTCCCGCCTTTTACATTCACAGTCTTCTGGCAACCCCAAACGATCAGCAAGGTGTGCAGACGACCGGTCAGAATAGAAGCATTAACCGCTCCAAGCTGGATTACCCGTCACTTGAAAGCGAGCTTGCAGATCCGGACTGCGACCGTGCACGCATATTCGAAACCCTGTTGTCGCGGATAAAGCTGCGGGCACAACAGCCGGCATTTCACCCGAACGCATCGCAAGTGGTCCTGCAACTGGGTTCCGCGTTGTTTGGTGTTGAGCGTTTGAGCCTGGATCACACGCAAACCTTGATCAGTGTATCCAATATATCTGATGTGCCGCAGGTGCTTTCCGGCGTTTCTCTCAATCTGGCTCACGCAGGGCAATGGGTGGACTTGTTGAGTGGCAGACACTGGGACCACCCGGCCTCTGTCCTGACTTTGAACCCGTATGAGACGGTCTGGTTGACCGACATGTGCGTCTGACGCGTCTCAATCGTTGTCCATCATGACCGCCTGAGACAGCTGGTGCATGACATCAGGATCGGCTGCCGCAACCCGACTCCACGAAGGCACGAACGGCGTTTCCATAGGGTTGTCCAGAAATATCTGGCCTGCTTCAATCAGGTTGGCTGCAAACAGCTCGATCGCTTGCTCTTCCTTGTGTCTGTCTACATGCAAGCTGTTCATCCGAGCATCGTTGTAATACATCTCCAGCACATCCAGCGCACACCGATAGTAGGTTGCTTTCAGGGTCCGGAACGTCTCTGAAGTGAACACCGTTCCGTCGGTGGCGAGCTTGCGGATGATGGCCTTGGTGATGTCGATGGACATTTTTGACAGTCCCCTGGAAGGGTCATCTTCAGACAGCGGCTGGTGCTTGTGATCATAGGCATCCGAGATATCGACCTGACATATGGCGCGGATGTTCGTGTTGCGCCGAACCTCCGAGAGAATGCCGATTTCCAGCCCCCAGTCGGACGGGATACGGATGTCTGGCACGATGGATGTTCGCATGGCGAACTCTCCGGCAAGCGGATAGCGGAAGCCGTTCAGGTAATCGATGTATTCGTCATTGCCGACGGTCTTTGAAAGCGCGTTCAGCAGGGGTGTGACAAGCAGGCGGGACACTCTGCCGTTCAAATGTCCATTGGCAATGCGTGGATAATATCCCTTGCAGAAAAGATAGCTGAAAGAAGGGTCCACCACAGGATAGACCAGTCGGCCGAGCAACTCACGCGAATAGGTCAGGATGTCACAGTCATGCAGCGCGACCACGTCAGCGCGTTGCGCGGCGAGCACATAACCCAGGCAATACCAGACATTCCGCCCTTTGCCGGGCTCGCCCGTACTGAGGCCCGCGTTCGCAATGCGTTTCTGCACGGCCCTCATGTTGGGGCCGTCGTTCCAGATAACCACGTGGTCCTGCGGCAGGGCACTGAAGTATTGCTTGGCAAACTCGAATTGATCCCGACTTGCCTGATCCAGCCCGATCACGATCTGGTCCAGGTAAGGCACATCTTTCAGGTGCCCGACAATATCCGCGAGTGCCGGGCCTTCCAGTTCTGAAAACAGCGACGGCAGTATGAGAGTGATGCGGCGGGCCTGGGAAAACTGGATCAGGCGCCGCTCGACCTCGTCGTAGTCATATCCGACAAGGCGGTGGAGAGTTGCAACTGAGCCGGTCTGGTGAAAGTCAGCCATTGTCCGTGTCCTTGCCGATGTGTTTCGCCTGCCTCATCCTGGAGAAGCCTGTGTGCGCCTGGCCGCGGGTCCGTCCAATTCGTCGAGTGCATCCATCACACACAGGTTCCAGCCGGCCGGTCCGCTGAGCTGTGACCGCGCGATTTTACCCGATGCCTCTTCGGGCAGGGAGGCAATTCCCGGACCATGCGGATTGGCAATGATGAACGCCCGATCGGCCGCCTGCAGCATGGCAATGTCGTTTGGAGCATCCCCGAGAGCGATTGTGTGGACGCTGTGCTCGGGCGAAATGCCGGCCTTGAAGCGATCGCGTATTTCGCGCAGCCGTGAAACCTTGGTTGCTGGTCCGCATATGGTTTGAAACCGCCCGCCGCACATCATCCTTAGACCCTGACTGCGCAAGAGATTTGTCAACTCATCCAGCTCTTCATCAGTGCCGGTCCACAGGCCCGGCTCGGAGTATTGCCGCTGCGCTGCGCGTCTCGCCAGGTCCGGCGGCAACCCGGTTTCGGCCATCAGCCTGCTTTGCGACCAGTCGCCAAAGCCGGAAAACCCGCGGCGGATTCTTGCGGGCAGGCCATCAATTGCCTGACGAATCTCATGATAGGTAACCGCAGTTTCCCGTTCCGGCGCATGTGCCCAGTCAGCCGGCCAGTGGACACCGCCGCCATTTTCGCAGATCATCGGCGCAGTAAGCCGGAATTCGGCCTGAAAGACAGCCATCTCAGCGTGCGTCTTGCTGCTCGCCAGGACAACCGGCACCTTCATTTGGGCCAATCTGGCCAGTGCGGGCAGAGCAGGCTCATAGCCATAGGTTTTGTGGTCCAGCAGTGTGCCGTCGAGATCCGTGAACACGATCGCAAAATGGTGTCCTGGTATGGGCATGTTGGCTGTCATTCCCCAATGCTGCCGCTCAAAACAACATTCCCTGATCGCACTGAATTGCGTGTCCCAACCGGCTTCAATGCGCTTCGTCCCAGTTGTCCGCGGCGCGCGCATCCACCTGGATCGGCACTGAGAAAGACACGGCCGGCAGCGGGGCTGCCTCCATGACTTCGGCCGCCACTTTCGCAGTTGCCTCGGCCTCGTCATCAGGCACTTCGAAGATCAGTTCATCGTGCACTTGCAGCAGCATTTTCGCCTTCAGACCGGCATCGGCCAGCGCGTTTGGCATGCGGATCATGGCGCGACGGATGATGTCGGCGGCCGAGCCCTGGATCGGCGCGTTGATCGCGGCGCGCTCCTGAAATGCGCGTTCTGACGGGTTCGGCGACTTGATGCGCGGGAAATGCATGCGGCGGCCGAACACCGTCTCCACATAGCCATTGGCCCGGCAGAACGCCTTGGTGTGCTCCATATAGTCCTTGATGCCGGGAAAGCGCTCGAAATAGGTCTTGATGTACCGGCCGGCCTCTTCACGCGGAATCGCAAGCTGGTTGGCCAGCCCGAACGCTGAAATACCGTAGATGATGCCGAAATTGATCGCCTTGGCCTTGCGCCGCGTCGCCGGATCCATGCCTTCCACTGGGGTGTCGAACATCTCCGAGGCGGTCATGGCGTGAATGTCGAGCCCGTCGGCAAACGCCTTCTTCAACTGGTCGATGCCGGCAATATGGGCCAGCACGCGCAGTTCGATCTGGCTGTAGTCGGCAGACACCAGCTTGTGGCCGGGGCTGGCCACGAAGGCGGTTCGGATCTGCCGGCCTTCCGCCGTGCGCACCGGGATGTTCTGCAGGTTCGGGTCGGTAGACGACAGCCGGCCGGTGGAGGTGGATGCCAGCGAGTAGGAGGTGTGCACGCGGCCGGTTTCCGCATTGATATGCCCGGTCAGCGCATCCGTGTAGGTCGAGCGCAGCTTGGTGAGCTGGCGCCAGTCGAGCAGCTTGCGCGCCAGTTCAACGCCATCGGCCGCCAGGTCTTCCATCACCTGGCTGTCGGTGCTCCAGGCCCCGGTGGCGGTTTTCTTGCCGCCCTGCAGGCCCAGCTTGCCAAACAGGATTTCCCCGATCTGTTTCGGCGAGCCCAGGTTGAAGCTCTCTCCGGCCAGTTCGTGCACCTGTTTCTCCAGCGCCTCGGCATCTTTGGAGAACTCGCCCGACAGGCGCGCCAGCACCGCCCGGTCGACCAGGATGCCCTCGCGCTCCATAGCCGCCAGCACCGCCACCAGCGGGCGCTCCAGCGTCTCGTAAACGGTGGCGCGATGCTCCGCCGCCAGCCGTGGCTTCAGCACATGCCACAGCCTCAGTGTGATGTCGGCGTCTTCCGCCGCATAGCTGGTTGCATGGTCCAGCGGCACCAGGTCGAACGTAACCTGTGACTTGCCGCTGCCAGCGACGTCCTTGAACTTGATCGGCTTGAGGCCGAGATGCACATCGGCCAGCTCGTCCATGCCATGGCCATTGACGCCTGAATCCAGCGCGTAAGACAGCAACATGGTGTCGTCGATCGGCGCCACGTTGATGCCGAGGCGCTGAAACACGGTCAGGTCGTATTTCAGGTTCTGGCCGATCTTCAGAATGCCCGGGTGTTCCAGCACGCCTTTCAGCGCATCGATGACGTCCGTCTCCGGCAACTGCTCAAGATCGCCGCCGCCGAAATCCAGCCCGTCCGAGGCCCGGTGGCCGGTCGGGATGTACCAGGCCTTGCCCGGCTCGACGCTGAAGGAAATACCGCACAGGCTGGCCTGCATGTTGTCGAGTGACGTGGTTTCGGTGTCGACCGCCACCAGGCCGGCCTGGCGGATCATCCCGACCCAGGCATCCAGACGGTCCCGGGTCGTGACCCGCTCGTAAGCGGCATGATCGGGCGGTGGCAGGTTGCGCATCCTGTCCGCCAGCACGGCCGCCGCATCGCCGCCGCCAGCGTTGTCTGAAGCGTCCGCCGCAGGCGTACCGCTGCCGCCGTCGCCGGAAACCGGCGCACCCAGCTCATCCACATCCGCGCCTTCAGGCGGCCAGCCGGTGAAGGTCACCTTGATCGGATCGATGTCGGCAGCGCTGGCTTCGAAATCGCCGGACACGCGCTTGATCAGCGTGTTGAACTCCAGCGCTTTCAGGAACCCGATCAGGGTTTTGGCTTCCGGCTCAATCACCCCGAAATCCTCAATCGGGTGATCGACGTCCACATCGGTTTTCAGGATCACCAGTTGCTTGGACACACGGGCCTGGTCGGCGAACTCGATCAGCTTCTCGCGGCGTTTCGGCTGCTTGATCTCCCCGGCCCGATCCAGCAGCGTTTCAAGGTCGCCATATTCCTCGATCAGCTGTGCGCCGGTCTTGACGCCGATGCCGGGAACGCCCGGTACATTGTCCACGCTGTCACCTGCAAGTGCCTGTACTTCAACAACCTTTTCAGGCGGCACGCCGAATTTGTCGATCACTTCGTCACGGCCTATGGCGCGGTCCTTCATGGTGTCGAGCAGCTTCACCTGGTCGGTGACCAGCTGCATCAGATCCTTGTCAGACGAGACGATGCGGACCGTGGCGCCGACGGCCGCCGCCTGGGTGGCATAGGTGGCGATCAGGTCGTCGGCTTCATAGTTTTCCTGTTCGATGCATGCCACGTTGAAGGCTTCGGTTGCCTGCCGGATCAGGCCGAACTGCGGCACCAGGTCCTCCGGCGCAGGCGGGCGATGCGCCTTGTAATCGGGATAGATTTCGTTGCGGAACGATTTCGACGACTTGTCGAAAATCACCGCGATATGGGTCGGCTTGTCATCCGCCGACATCTGCTTGAGCAGCTTGTACAGCATGTTGCAGAAGCCCTGCACCGCGCCCACCGGCAACCCGTCGGATTTGCGGGTCAGCGGCGGCAAGGCGTGGTAGGCGCGGAAAATATAGCCGGAGCCATCAATCAGATAGAGGTGGTCACCGGACTGGATCGGACGGGATGCTGCTGTACTCATGATGCGCGCACTATGCCACCTGACCGGCACCTTTGCCATAAGCTGAAATGCCTGTTTGCACAGACTAGCCGGCAATTGCTGACATTTCCTGCCATTCGGTGACGAATTGCTCCAGCAGCACATTATTGCACGCAAACGAGGTGGTTCCACATAATTTGCCGTTCTGGCTGGCTATATCCTCTTGCCAAGTGCCCCCCTGATAGACGGATAATGAGACTTCTTAATTTAGGGAGTAGTGCCATGAACCTTCAGGCGAACGAAAATGACTTCAGCGGGATTATCGAGGCCGACCGTGAACACGTCTGGCACCATCTGACCCAGCACAAGAAGTTCGAGACCGTGGATCCGCTTGTCATCATCGAAGGCAAGGGGCTGCGCGTGTGGAACACGGCCGGCCGCGAGCACCTTGACGCGGTGTCCGGTGGCGTCTGGACGGTAAATGTCGGCTATGGCCGCGAAAGCATTGCCGATGCGGTGCGCGACCAGCTTGTGCAGCTGAACTATTTTGCCAATTCGGCCGGCAGCATTCCCGGCGCCAAGTTTGCCGAGCGCCTGATCTCCAAGATGCCCGGCATGACGCGGGTCTACTTCTCCAACTCCGGCTCCGAGGCCAATGAGAAAGCCTACAAGATCGTCCGCCAGATTTCCCATAACAAGCACGGCGGCAAGAAGCACAAGATTCTGTACCGTGAGCGCGACTATCACGGCACCACCATCACCGCCCTGTCGTCATGCGGCCAGAACGAGCGCCGCGACCAGTACGGGCCGTTTACGCCCGGATTCGTGGAAGTGCCGCACTGCCTGGAGTACCGCTCGCAGTGGGGCGAGGTGGACGATTACGGCATCCGCGCCGCCAACGCCATCGAAGAGGTCATCTTGCGCGAAGGCGCCGACACTGTCGGCGGCCTGATCCTGGAGCCGGTCACCGCCGGCGGCGGTGTGATAACCCCGCCCAAAGGGTACTGGGAACGCGTCCAGGAAATCTGCAAGAAGTACGATGTGCTGCTGATCATCGACGAAGTTGTCTGCGGCATGGGCCGCACCGGCGAATGGTTCGGCTATCAGCATTACGGCATCGAGCCCGACATGGTGACCATGGCCAAGGGCGTGGCATCCGGCTATGCCGCCATTTCGTGCACGGTGACAACGGAAGCCGTTTTCAACGAGTTCAAGGCCGACCCGTCCGATCCGATGAGCTACTTCCGCGACATCTCCACCTTCGGCGGCTGTGCGGCCGGCCCGGCGGCGGCGCTGGAAAACATGCGTATCCTGGAGGACGAGAAGCTTCTGGAAAACACCACTGCCATGGGCGAATATCTGCTGGAACAGTTCGAGGGCCTGAAGGCGAAGCACGCCATGGTCGGCGATGTGCGCGGCAAGGGACTGTTCTGCGGCATGGAGCTGGTGCTTGACCGCGACACCCGTGAGCCGGTTTCCGAAAGCACCACGCAGGCCATCGTGGCGGACTGTTTTGCCACTGACGCGGTCATTGTCGGTGCCACCAACCGGTCTCTGTCAGGTCTCAACAACACACTGTGCTTCTCGCCGGCGCTGATCTGCACCAAGTCCGACCTGGACGAAGTCGTGGCTTCCGTTGACCGCGCTCTGACCAAGGTTGCAGCTGCATAACAGCTACGGCTCAACAAGCTGCATCCGGCCGTCTGCTCAAGGCAGGCGGCCGTTTTGCCGTTGGAACCGGTTGCCGCAACAAGTCGCTCTAGGCGGTGTTGGCCTTGATCAGTTCCAGCACCGCGGCGATGACATTGTCGACGGCGACGGCCGCCAGGATCATGCCCATGACCCGGCTGACGATGGCGGCGCCGCTGGTGCCGATCAGCTTCAGGATCGGTGCTGCCAGCAGCATCAGCACCAGGGCCACGGCAACCACCGCGACCAGCAGACCGGCCGTGACCGCCTGCTCGGTGAAACTGAAGCGGTTGTTGTCGGTGAGCAGCACGACCGCCAGCATGGCTCCGGGTGACGCCAGCGACGGCACGGCCAGCGGGAACACCGCCGGACTTTCCGGCTCCTCCTCCGTTTCCAGCTTTCTGATTTCCTGCCTCGGCTTTGAATCGCCGAAGATCATGGTGAGCGCGAACAGGAACAGGATCAGCCCGCCGGCGATCTGGAAGGCGGGCAGGCCGATGCCCAGCGCGTCGATGAGGAACTGCCCGGCGACCAGGAAGAACATCAACACGCAGATCGCCAGCACGGCTGCATGCATGGCCACACGGTTGCGTTCTTTCGCCTCGATACCTGCTGTCACGGCCACGAAAACCGGAATTGTGCCGATCGGGTCGATAACCACCCACAGCGTGACGAAATGTTCGAAAATCTCCTGCATCGGTGTGTCCAGAGCCCCCTGCCGGTGTTCGTTAACACCCCATAGACCATGTTTGCGGGTCAATCGCCATAACCCGGCAATATTTATTCTTTATGAGGACTAAATGTGTGACACTGCCCAAATGCCGGAAAAGTGAGCCTTCGGCACACTTGCGGCGCCTTGACCTTGTGCCCCCGCAGCACAATATCACGGGTATGAAGTCGATTGCCGGCCAAGCAAACCGGACGGGGCTGAACCTCCAGACCGCCCGCAACTGACCGGCAGATTATCAAGCTGCTTGTTAAAGGGCTTTGAAAAATGACACGCAACACGGTTTTTCCGTCGCCTTTCTTCGTCGGATTTGACGAAATCGAGCGACTGCTTGAGCGAACCGCAAAGACCGCTCCCGACGGCTATCCGCCCTACAATGTCGAGAAAAAGCCGCCGAGTGAAGGCGAAAATGGCGAAAAACTGCGCATTACGCTGGCCGTGGCGGGGTTTTCCGCCGAAGAGCTGGATTTGACGCTTGAAGACAATGAACTGGTCATTGAGGGCCGGCAGAAAGACGATCCGGCCCGCCAGTTCCTGCATCGCGGTATTGCGGCGCGCCAGTTCCGCCGCATCTTCGTGCTCGCTGACGGCATGAACGTTGTGTCCGCCAGTCTTGACAATGGCCTGCTGGCCATTGACCTGGAGCGCCCGGAACCGCAGCGCGTGGTTCGCAAGATCGAAATACAGCAATTGTGATTTCTGCCCGACGACACCAACTATTGAAGGAAACCAGACCATGACGGATCATAAAAAAAACCGGGTGCCTCAAATCCCCGAAAGCGAAATTTCACTTGCAAACATGGGGTTGGGCGAAGTGGCCTATGTGCGTGAAGTCCCGGCACAGGAAGTGGAGCGCATGATCGGCCAGAAAATTGCCGCTGACCCGGCGACGCCGCTGTACTGCCTGTATTTGGCAGACGGCACCCCGGTCTCAGTGTCCGACAGCCGCGAAGCTGCCATGGCCAATGCGGTTGAGCATGACCTCGCCCCCATCAATCCCAACTAGAGCGGTATGCGATCCGGCTCAGGCCGCATGCGGTGCTGAAGCGGCCGGCTCGGTCAAAATTGCATAGAGGCCTTCCGCCTTGTCCGTGCCGCGCAGCTTTTCCACCACCTTGGCATCGCGCAGCAGCCGTGAAATCCGTGCCAGCGCCTTCAGGTGATCGGCGCCGGCGCTTTCCGGCGCCAGCAGCAGAAACACCAGGTCGACAGGGTTGTCATCGACGGAATCAAACTTGACCGGCGTCGCCAGGCGCGCGAACAGGCCGTGCACCTTGTCCAGCGCCTGAAACTTGCCGTGCGGGATGGCAATGCCCTGTCCAAGACCGGTGGATCCCAGTTTTTCGCGCCGCAGCAGGGTTTCAAAAATCACCTGTGTATCGAGGCCGGACAGCCGCGAGCCTTCCTGCGCAAGCTCCTGAAGCAATTGGCGTTTACTGGACGCCTTGAGGTTGGGCAGCACGGCATTGCTGGAAATTATGGTCGACAATTGCATGATTGACTAACTCTCCATGCAGTTGGTGTATCTAAATCCGGGCCTTTCAATGGTCCGGATGGCTAAAGGCATTCAGCACGTCAGTTGAGTCAGTTCCCGCCCGGGTCCAACCAGCCGACATTTCCGTCTTTGCGCTTGTAGACTACATTTAAGCTGCCATTGCGGCCATTTCGGAACAGCACAAATGGTTCATTCGTGAAATCTAGCTTCATGACGGCCTCCCCTACCGACAGCTCATCAATACTAGCAGTTGATTCGGCGATAATGACAGGGTTCATGTCAGCCGGCTCTTCTGCCTGCCCGTCAACATCCGCCTGCAGAACATACGCGGCCGCAGAAACCGCGTTGACAGGTTCCTTGCGCGCCAGGTGATGGTCTTTGAGGCGTCTCTTGTAGCGCCGCAGCCGTGTTTCCAGATGTCCGACAGCTGTGTCTGCGGCGCTGTGCGCGTCGCCGCCATTGCCGTTTGCGTTGAGCGACAGGCCGGTCGTCAGGTGCAGGGTGATCTCGCAGTCAAAGCCGGAGCGCTGTTTTTCCACCACCACCAGGCAGCGGACGATACCGTCAAAATACTTGGCAACATCAGTGTGGATGCGTCCTTCGACATGCTCACGCAGTGCATCGCCGATGTCGAGGTTTTTGCCGGTTATCTGAATCTGCATGATTTAGGAATACCCTTCATTCGACGACCAAGTCTGTCGAAAGCCGATTGCATTTTCAATATTGACTGTTTTGACCGGACCTGCTTAGGCGCCTGGGCCTGTTGGAGAATTGCCTTTTCCGGTCAAGGCGCGCGGAAACTATTGCCACCCGGCCAGCTTGTCAATCAACCTATTTGAAGAATATGGGAAAGTTTTGCCGGGCAGACAATGGGCCGGCCGGATGACGGTTTCCCGGTCTGGTAGCCCCAAAAGCGTGCTGATCCGGCAGCTGCGGAATTTATGGCGTGCTATGGCGTTAACCGGCTTCAAGCATGCGTTTCTGCCGCCGCCGCAAGATCGAGGACGGAATCTGCATGGCTTCGCGGTATTTCGCCACTGTACGCCGGGCGATATCGATACCCTCAGCGCACAAAAGCTCAACGATCTGGTCATCCGACAGGATTTTTGCCGCAGTCTCCTCGTCGATCATGGTGCGGATCTTGTGCCTGACCGATTCAGCGGAATGATCATCGCCGCCGGCTGATGAGGAAATCGCCGTGGTGAAAAAGTATTTCAGCTCGAACACGCCGCGCGGCGTTTCGAAATACTTGTTCGAGGTAACCCGGCTGATGGTGGATTCGTGCATGGAAATGGCATCGGCAACGGTTTTCAGGTTGAGCGGCCGCAGATGCTCGACGCCGAGCATCAGGAAGGCATCCTGCTGGCGCACGATCTCGCGCGCCACCGCCAGGATGGTGCGTGCGCGCTGGTCCAGGCTCTTGACCAGCCAGGTTGCGTTGGACATGCAATCCGACAGGTAGAGCTTGTCCGTGTCACGGGTGGCGCCGCGGCTCACCTGCGCGAAATACTGGTTGTTGACCAGCACCCGCGGCAGTGTCTCGGTGTTCAGCTCAACCGCCCAGCTGCCATCCGGGGCAGGGCGGACAATCACATCCGGCACCACCGGCTGCACCACTACCGATCCGAAAACATTGCCCGGCTTCGGGTTGAGCGAGCGGATTTCGTCGGCCATGTCACGAAGGTCGTCCATGTCGACCTTGCACATGGACTTGAGCCGGGCGAAGTCGTGCTTGGCCAACAGGTCGAGATTGTCCACGAAAACCTGCATGGCAGGGTCGAAACGGTCGCGTTCCTTCAATTGAATCGACAGGCATTCCTTCAGGTCACGGGCCAGTATGCCGGGCGGGTCGAATGTCTGCACCACGGCCAAGGTCTTCTCAACCAGATCGGTCTTGGCGCCCAGTGTGTCGGCAACCGTTTCCACGTCTCCGGTCAGGTAGCCGGCGTCGTTGACGAGGCCGATCAGATGTGCGCCGATCATGCGCATGGCCGGGTCGGACACCGTCAGGTGCAATTGCTCGGTCAGGTGATCGGCGAGGGTGCGCTCGCTGGCCAGCGTCGCATCGAAGGCCATTTCGCCATCAAAGCCGCCGCCACCGCCACCGCCGCTGGCGCCAGCCGTGTTGCCGGTGCTGGACAGCTGCCAGCCCGAGTCCTGCATGCCCATGGGGTCGGCAGCTTCGCGGTTTATCTTGTCGGCCGTGGCCTCATCGGCATAGACGTTTTCGAGGCCGGTATCGAATTGGTCGAGGTTTTCCGGGGTGTTTTCACCGGATGCTATCTGTTCGGCGGTGTCCTTGAGTTCCGCGCCGCTGGAGGTCTCGCCGTCGGAGGTTGCCGCATCGCTGTCCGACACGATGTCGCGGCCTGCGTCATCGCGCTCGTCGCGTTCCAGCAGCGGGTTCGACTCCAGTTCGCTTTCGACATAGGCCTGCAATTCAAAGTTCGACATCTGCAGCAGTTTGATGGCCTGCTGCAGTTGCGGCGTCATGACCAGGGACTGTCCCTGACGCATTTGCAGTTTCTGGTTCAGCGCCATCGCTGGCATACTCCCCGCACAACAAACCGGAGCGGTTCGGCCGTCATCGGGCCTTGTGAAACCGCTCCACGAACATCAATCAGATCTGGTCCGAAAGCCCGGTTGCAACACCGGACCCGAACCGATCTCGTGCCTGGCCGATACCGTCCCCGGTGCAGCCGCTGATGGCACTTGCCTGCGGGATATTAAAGGCTGAAACCTTCACCAAGGTAAAGACGCCGCACGTCCGGGTGGGCAACTATCTGTCTTGGTGTACCTTCCATTAATACGTGGCCTTCATGGATGATAAGGGCCCGGTCAATGATCTCGAGGGTTTCTCTGACGTTGTGATCCGTAATAAGCACCCCGAGGCCCCGAGAGGTGAGCTGTCGCACCAGCTGGCGAATATCATTGATCGCAATGGGATCAATCCCTGCGAAGGGTTCGTCGAGCAGGATGAATCGAGGATTTGCGGCAAGGGCTCTGGCAATCTCGACCCTGCGTCGCTCTCCGCCAGACAATGCCACAGCTGGCGAATTCGTGATATGTGTGATCTGAAACTCATTTAGCAACCCACGCAACTTACGCTCGCGCTCGGTGCGGTCAGGAACATGCAGTTCCAGCACCGCGCGAATATTGTCTTCAACCGTAAGTGCCCGGAATACGGACGCTTCCTGAGGCAGATACCCAATTCCCAATCTGGCCCGCTGATACATCGGCAAGTCAGTGATATCTTCCCCGTCGAGCGATATGGTCCCTGAATCCGCGGCAATGAGGCCGGTGATCATGTAGAACACCGTCGTTTTCCCCGCGCCGTTGGGACCAAGCAACCCTACGGCTTCTCCTCGGCGCACCGACACGCTGACATCTCTGGTCACTGGCCGCCGTTTGAAGGACTTGCGCAGATTACGCGCCACAAGGCCCTCTGTTGGCACAGTTTCCGGTCTTGCGAACGCCTGGCGGGACGGCTCTTCAGCCTGTCTGCCAAACAACGAAGACCAAAATGATGACTTGCCGGTTCGCTTCACGTGATTACCGCTCAACAGGATTAAGGTTTGCTGAAGCCCTATGGTTAATGTTTGCTGAATTTGCAAGCATCAACCCGTGTGCAGGCTTCTTTGCAGGCAGGAATATCAGGGGTTAGTCAGGATCGAAACTGAATCTGACGCGGCCTTTGTCAAATTTCGATTCATTGGTGTTCAGGTTCACATTAAGTCTTTCACCTTTCACGACACTGGTGCCCTGGGTTACGGTGACCTTGCCGGTGACCACGGCGGTATTCGCCTTCACGTTCATCTTCATGCGGTCGCCGGTAATGGTTTGTGAAGGCGTCTGGATCCGGACCCCACCGCCTTTGGTTTCCAGCCAGGTAACATCGGTTCCGCCGTTTTTCGTTTTCACGAAAGTGGCTATCAGGTTTGTCGAGCTCAATCTGACATCGTCTTGCCGGGCCCTGACATTGCCGCGGAAAATGGCCTGGTTCTTACTCTCGAACAGCTCCATCTGATCGGACTCGATGTTGACCTTGCCCTTCTTTTGCTGGGCAGCGGCAGGCAGTGCTGCAACACCTGCGGCGATCAGGATCAATGCAATGGAAATTCCGGTCCTGTTCGGTTTCATTGTTGCAGATTTCCTTTTGCACTGGATGTTTCCGCCTGCGTGACAGGCGGGGTGTCTTGTGTCGCTGAGGAATTGAATATCGCACGAACCCGCGCTTTGAAAGTCACATGTTCACCATTGTTGGTAACGTCGACGCCGGTTGACCTGATCACGCCGCCGTCCATGACGAAGACGCCGTTGCAGCCAATATCCACCGAAGTGGTGGGCGACAAGCCTTCGCCTTCCACCGTGC
>JBCCVY010000021.1:0-18379 GCA_039194725.1 Pseudomonadota bacterium | reverse complement strand
GTTCACCGGCGGGCTCGGCGCGCATTATGGCGCGGAGCGCCTCGGGCTGTCGGTCATCCCGATCTCCGGCGGCATGACCGAACGCCAGGTCCAGTTGATTCAGGATTTCAAGCCTGAGGTCATCATGATCACCCCAAGCTACATGCTGGCGGTGCTCGACGAGTTCCGCAGGCAGCGCATTGATCCGCGCACATCGTCATTGAAGATCGGCATATTCGGCGCCGAGCCGTGGACCAACTCCATGCGCGAGGAGATCGAACAGGCCTTCGACATGGATGCCATCGACATTTACGGCCTGTCGGAGGTGATCGGTCCCGGTGTGGCGCAGGAGTGCGTGGAAACCAAGGACGGCCTGCACATCTGGGAAGACCATTTCTATCCCGAGATCGTCGATCCGGAGACCGGCGAGGTCCTGCCGGACGGCGAGCAGGGTGAACTGGTGTTCACCTCGCTGACCAAGCAGGCCCTGCCGATCATCCGCTATCGCACCCGTGACCTGACCCGGCTGCTGCCGGGAACAGCGCGCACCATGCGGCGCATGGAGAAGGTGACCGGGCGCTCCGACGACATGATGATCATTCGCGGCGTCAACGTGTTCCCCACCCAGATCGAGGAACTGATCCTGCGCACCGAGGGCCTGAGCCCGCATTTCTATGTCGAACTGACCAAGGCCGACCGTATGGACGCCATGACGGTCAACGTCGAAGCCCTGCCTGGATCAGCCGCCGAAGATGTCCGTATCGGCCTTGCAGCGGAACTGCAGGCCCAGATCAAGAACAATATCGGTGTCACGTCGATCGTTCATGTCGTCGAACCGGAGACAATCGAACGCTCCATGGGCAAGGCGCAGCGCATCGTCGACAACCGCCCCAAGTAAGACCGATCCGGTCACCCGTTCTGTGCAAGGATGTCCAACGCCTGAACAACCCCAAGCCGGGGTGAGCTGAGGACCGGCAGTCCAGTGTCCGCCAGCAACGGTTCGGCGACAGCCATTGACCCTTGTGCGAGGACGATGCAGTCCGGCGTGTAACTGACCAGTTCAGCCCTGATCGTGTCGGCAATCGAGCCGGCATAGGCCTGCATGTCGCCTGCCTCAAAGTGCCGCCATGCCGGTTGACACATGACAATGATCGGTGCTGCCTCACGTCCCTGCGCGCGGGCTTCATCATCGAGCAGGTCCAGCGTCGGGGCTTTTGTACTTTCAAGACACATGGCGACCAACGGTCTGAGCCCGTGTGAAAGCGCTGCCTGCATCAGGGCACGGTCAATTCTGATCGTTGGCGCATTGGTGCTGCCGGCAGCTTCAGCCACGCCGCCGATTGTCGAACAGGTGCAGACCCCGACACCACCGGCTGCCAGGCCGCGCATGGCGTCGGCTATTGTCTCGGCAAGGTCTGCAGTCATGCCGCCATCGCGCGCCGCTTCGAGCCAGCCCTCCTCGACACGGTGCCGGCGCGCCATGCCGGGAGACAGTTCATCCAGCAGGCCGTCAAAGGTCGCCACGTGAACCGGGCTGGTGTGCAGAAACGAAATCATGTCCGTGGCGTATCACGGAATGCGCGACGAAAGATACTGCGCGAAGTCATAGTTCGGCCGTTCCAAGTGTGACAGGTGCCCCGGCCTGGCAAAACCGGAACACAAGCCTTTGTAGACCTTTTCCGTGCAGCCCCGGTCCTCGACATTGACGTCGTCCAGCAACGCCTTCAATTGCCCAAAATGGGCCTGGGCCTCCGGATCATTGACAAACTCCGGCGACATGCCGCCGCCGAAGATGATGCTGACCCGGCCGGTTCCTTTCGGATGCAGCGACAGGTACCAGAAATAACCGGGCGTCAGCGTGATCAGCAGGCTGGGATAGATCGCCAGCAGTGTCGTGGTGCGCCGCCACTGGCCTTCAAGCCGCGTGTTGGAAGGGTGCGCCAGGGCGATCTTCAGGCTGTCATCCTTCAGGATGAAGTGGTAGTTGAACCCCTCCTTGCCGGGCGGGCAGTCCATCTCTTCCAGCTTCGACAGGCCGCCAATGGTGCCGGCATGGCACACCGGCAGGTGATAGCTCTCCATGAAGTTCTCTGCCAGCACCTTCCAGTTGGTGTCCCAGACATGGGTTTCATGGAAGGTCTCGGTGTAGTGCTCCATGCCGTACTGGCCGACCAGGTCCTCAACTTCCGACAGGCCCTGCGCAGCCGGTTTCGCATCGGGGTTCAACGACACCATGATCCATCCGAGCCATTCCTCGCATCTCACCTGCGGCAGGCAGTAGCCTTTCCTTTCGAACCCTTCGTTCAGGGTCATCGCCGGCGCGCCACGCAGCGTGCCGTCCAGATTGTAGGTCCAGGCGTGATAGGGGCACACGATGGACCGGGTATTGCCGGCCCCTTCAAGCAGGGTCGACATGCGGTGCAGGCAGACATTCGACTGTGCCCGCAACTGACCGTCAGCATCACGCACAACCATAATCGGCTGACCCGCAAGCTCCAGCGTGATGTAGTCGCCGGCTTGTTTCAGCGAGCTGGCGCGGCCGGCGCAAAACCATTCTTTGGCGAACACGTGCTCGATTTCCTGGGCCAGGAACTCTTCCGACGTGTAGATGCTTTTGGGCATGGCCCGCGCCCGTTCAAACGGCAGCGATGCGTTGGCCTTGAGTTCGGCGGCGGCGGATATCGGCTTGCTGTGAACGTTCATGGCATGTGTCTCTATTGAATATAGTCCAAAGTCTGCTAGATCGAGGGGCCAGTTGCAACTTTGATTAGCTGAAGCAGACCTAAACCTCACCCGATCCAACAGGACTCTCCATGCCGACTGACAAGGGCGACAGCCCGCTCAGACAACCGTTTCTGGATGCCATGAGCCAGCTCACCAACACGGTCTGCGTGGTCACCACCGATGGCAACGCTGGGCGCGCAGGCACCACTGTCACGGCCATGTCGCCGGTATCGGCCGACAGCGAAGCCCCGTCACTGCTGGTGTGCCTGCATGCCGACAGCCTGACCGCCAAGGCCATTGCCGAAAACGATGTGTTTGCCGTCAACGTGCTTGGCGAGGGCAATTCCGGCCTGGCCGATGTGTTTGCCGGCCGGCACGGCGCATCCGGTCCGGACAAGTTCGACGGCGTAACGCATTCATCCGGTGCAACCGGGTCTGCCCACCTGGACGGCGCCGTGGTCGTCTTCGACTGCACGGCAAAGCTGCAACAGTCCTGGGGCACCCACATCATTTTCATTGGCGAAGTGGCTGACGTTGTGATTAATGCGCCGTCGCAGGTGCTGACATACACCAAAAGAAAATACCTGGGCTGAGGGAACAAGCATGAACTGGACTGCCGACAAAACCACCGTCAACAGCTGGAACGAGTGGGATCCTCTGAAACACGTCATTGTGGGACGGGCAACCGACTGCCACATTCCGCCGGCGGAACCGGCGCTGGACGCCAAGGTGCCGGAAGACTCCGACATGCGCGGCCAGTGGGGCAAGCGCCCCCAGGACATGATCGACCGCGGCGACGAGCTGCTCGACAACTTTGCCGAGCAGTTGCGCAAACGCGGCATCAGGGTGGACCGGCCCACGCCGACGGATTTCTCGCTGCCGGTGACGACGCCGGATTTTCATACCGACAGCCAGTTCGGCTGCATGCCGCCGCGCGATGTGCTGCTTACCGTCGGCAGCGAAATTCTCGAGGCCACCATGTCCTACCGCTGCCGCTGGTTTGAATATCTGTGCTACCGGCCACTGATGCAGCAGTACTTTGACGAGGATCCGAATTTTAGGCACGAGGCGGCGCCCAAGCCGCGCCTCACAGATGCCGACTATCGCGCCGATTACCTGTCGGAGAAGATCGGCATTCCGCAGCGCCTCGAATGGACGGCGGAGAGATTCTTCGTCACCACCGAAGAAGAACCGTTGTTTGACGCAGCCGACGTCCTGCGCATGGGAAAAGACCTTGTCGTGCAGCATGGCTTCACCACCAATCTGAAAGGCATCGAATGGTTGCGCCGGCACTTCCCCGAGCACAGGGTGCACGCGGTGAACTTCCCGGGCGACCCCTACCCGATCCATATTGATGCCACCTTCACACCCGTCCGGCCCGGCTTGATTCTCAACAACCCGAACCGGCGACTGCCGGATGACCAGCGTGAATTCTTCCACCGCAATGGCTGGGAGATCATCGATGCCGCCCAACCGGCACACAATTCACCGCCGCCGCTGTGCTATTCGTCCACCTGGCTCAGCATGAATGTCCTGGTTCTCGACCCGAAGACCGTGTGTGTTGAAAAGTCCGAGGTCTACCAGGCCGAGCAGTTCGACAAGCTCGGACTTGAAGTGGTCGAGGTCGACCTGCGCGATGCCTATGCCTTCGGCGGCGGCCTGCACTGCTGCACCGCGGATGTGTATCGCGACAGCAGTTTCGAGGACTATTTCCCGAAAGGTTGATGAACTAATCCGGATTCCAATTCCCGCTAGCGCAGGAGTGACATTGTTGGTGGACCTCTCATGACACTAGATCTTCCATTCAGCCGTCATTCCAGCGCAGGCTGAAAGCCATGTATCCGCATATACCGATCATTGATGTTCCATTGGATCCCAGCCTTCGCTGGGATGACGGTTGCCTGAGGATCAAACATATTGCCTGGTACTTTAGTCGGGCGACAGCCGGGCAATCTCGCGCCGGAACGGAATGGCGTCGCCAATGTCCGGCATGTCCAGCTCCCGGGCATAGCGGTGGCCTGCATAGGTCGCCCAGGCAATCGGTCCCGGCGCCTGCGCATCACCGATAACCCTGACCGACTTGATGCCGGCGTCCGCCCAGTCAGGCCGGCGCGCCTCAAGATCACGCCACAGGCCGTCTTCAGACACCCTGCAGGTGACAAGCACAACGCTCGCCGCCGCCAGTGTCTCTGTGATCCCGGTGTAGATGCAGTCTGTCACAACATGGTCACCAGCCACCGACTTGAGGCCGCGATTGAGCTGGATGTTCACGCCCAGCTCCACCAATCTTTGGTGTATGGCCGCCTGCTCCAGCGTGTTGTTGGTCCAGTCAGAGACGTAGGCGCACGGAGTCACCAGCGTGACCGTCGCCCCTGCCGCGATCAGCAGTTCGGCCAGCACGCCGCCCATGTAGTAATGGTCATCGTCATACAGCACCACGTCGCCCGCAGGCACGGTGCCCGCCATCAGGTCATCCGGCGTGAAAACCGGCATGCTGTCATCGATCTGCATCGGCACCACGTGCTGGCGCGCGACGCCGTCCCGGCGCCAGGTCGACCCGGTGGCTACGGCAACGTGTTCAAACCCGAACTCCAGCACATCGCCTCCGCCCAGCTCGCTGTTCAGGTAGCTTTCCACATTGCCCATCTGCGACAGCTGGTATTCACGGTAGTCACGCACCCTGCCCCACGCCGCCAGCCCAGGCAGCTTTGATTCCAGCGCCACCCGGCCTCCAAGTTCGGAGCCGGCTTCAGCCAGCGCCACGTCATAACCCCGTTTGGCCAGCGCATGGGCCGCCTCCAGACCTGCCGGACCGGCGCCGACCACGAGGACGTTTCGCGACGCACCCTTGTCTTGCATGCGCTCGGGATGCCAGCCCTTGCGCCACTCCTCCATGAACGTTGGGTTCTGCGTGCAGCGCGATATCGACATGGTCATGTCACCGGTGATGCAGATATTGCACCCGATGCATTCGCGAATGTCTTCGATGCTGCCTTCTTCGACCTTTTTCGGCAGGAACGGATCAGCAATAGACGGCCTAGCGCACCCGATCAGATCGAGTGTCCCGGAGTTGATCTGCCGGACCATCACATCGGGTGAGGTAAACCTTCCAACGCCCACAACCGGTTTCGAGGTCAGTGCCTTGATGCCGGCAACCAGGTCCTGCTGGGCGGCTTCGTCCTTGAACCGCGACGGACCGGAACAGTCTTCCCAGGCACCGTGCGCCAGGTCCCACAGATCCGGCAGGTCCTTGTGCATCTCGACAAAGTCGCGCACTTCGGAATTGGCGAAGCCGAGGTCACCGATCATCTCGTCCAGTGACAGTCGCAAGGTGATGCCCATGGTGTCGCCGATGGTGTTGTGCGCCTCTTCCACCACTTCGCGAACGAAGCGGGCCCGGTTTTCCAGGCTGCCGCCATATTCGTCGGTGCGCTGGTTGGTGGCGCGAGACAGGAAATGCTGGAAAACACCGAAACCGTGGGCACCGTACAGGCACACCAGGTCGAACCCGGCGGTGCGCGACCGCTTCATGGCATTGACGAACCAGCGCCTGAGATCGGCGATGTCCCGCTTGTCCATGGCGCGCGCCTGGACGGGGTCATTGGTGAACGTGCGGATCGGCAAGGCCGACGGCGCCAGCGGAACTTCCTTGGTGTAGAGATTGGGCCCGTTGATGCCGGAATAGGCAAGCTGAATGCCGGCCAGCCCGCCATACTCCTTCATGCGACCGGCCATCTTGGCCAGTTGCGGAATGTCGTCGTCATCCCACAGGCGCAGTTCGATATAGGGCGTGATCTCGGAGGAATGGTGCATCTCGCACTGCTCGGTGAAAATGACACCCCAGCCGCCTTCAGCCTTGCTGCCACGCATGGCCGCAACCGCGGACGGGTCTCGGTACCCGCCGCCATTGCAGTGCGGCACCTGGTAGAAGCGGTTTTTCGCCGTCACCGGCCCGATCTTGACCGGTTCGAACAGAACGTCGTAACGCGCATCACGGGCCATCTTGCTCTCCTCTGATCATGCCGGGAATGCTGGTATCGCTGATCAGGTCCCGGCAGTGCTGTTCAAACACCGTCAGGATCATCGGCTTGCGCTCCTGGGCCAGGGTCGAGATCCCGATCCGCATGGGTTTGTGGTCCCCGGCCAGCTTCACCGGCACCAGCTTGCGGCCATCCAGGGCCGCCGGATTGCGCGGCCGTACATTTGCGATGGTAAATCCGTAATTGTTGGCGACCATGGTGCGCACCACTTCCTGGTTGGCGGCGCGCGCAACGATGTTCGGCTCCAGACCCTTGCTCTCGAACAGCGACATGAAATACTCCCGGCTTTGCGGCAGATCCAGTATCACCATCGGCTCCGCGGCAAGCTCGCTGAGATCAACCGACGCCTGGCGCGCCAGTCGGTGACTGCGCGACACCAGCACGTAGGGCGACAGGGTGGCCAGCGGCTCGAACTGGATATCGGCCGGAATCTGCAGATCATAGGAGATCGCCACATCAATCTCGACCTGCCGAAGTCTGGCCAGGAGGTCCTGATGGCTGCCATCCGACATGTTCAGGATGACGCCGGGATGGCGCTGGCTGAAGGCATGCGCCAGTTCCGGCGCAATCATCGGCGCCAGCGTGACCATGCAGCCGACCGACAGCCGGCCGCGCATCTCGTTGTTCAGCTCACCGGCAATGGTGTACAGACCCTGGGCCTGGCGCAGCATGAGCTTGGCCTCGCGCAGCATGGTCTTGCCGGCCGATGTCAGTGCCAGGCCCTGGGCATGATGGCGCACGAACAGCTGCACGCCGAACTCGCGCTCCAGGTGCGAAATGGCCGATGAAATAGACGGCTGGGATATGTTGATGCGGGTCGCGGCAAGCTTGATGCTGCCCATTTCACCGGCGGCAACGAAGTATTCAAGCTGCTTTAGGGTGATGCGCATTTGGCTAAGGCCTGTCACTCATCGCCGGGCACACCGTAGCTTGGCGCCTCGCGCGGATCGAGCGCGCGCTGCAGATATGCATCAAGCTGTGGCTTGTAGACCTCCCACGCGGTCGCAATGTTCTCGATCGGACAGTCTTCGCTCCAGTCGCAGCGCAGTTCGGCAACCGGCCAGGCGACCTGGTCGACGATCTTCATGCCGGCAGAATGGACCGGGCCTTCCTCGCCGCCTGCCGCCACCGCAGCACGCATGGCGGCAATCAGGCGATCGCCAATGTGACCCTTTGTGCCGAGAAATCCGTCGACGATGGCCTGCGGCACCTGCTTGCTTGCCAGCAGATTGCCGCCGCTGGCGACATTCGGCGCCATCGCTTCGGCCCATGAGCCCAGAGTGTTGGGCCCCGAGTGAATGGCGGTCTCACCGTTGTTGTCGACGGCCAGAACCTGACGGTACTCGATGAAGGCACTCGAGTTTTTCAGGACCTCGATGGCCTGCGCGGCGCTGGCCCCGGTTTCCATCAGCCGCAGCCCCCGGGTGCCCAGTTGCGGGTCGGTGACATTCTGGCTGGCAACCGCGCCGACGCCCGCCTGCGCGTAGGCGCACCGGGCCGCAACCGCCGGAGACGATGATGAGACGGCCACACCAAACATGCCGGTTTCGGCACAACGCGCCACCAATGAGAATGTCATTTGCTGCTCCTGTAAATCGCGCCCAAGGGTCGGAGCCTATGAGGGCCTGCCCTGGTCAGTCCATATCCAGTCCGAAAATTTGCACACAATGCCAGACAAATGCTTCCGTGGACTTGTTCAAAGGCACATCGCGTCTTTGCGACAGGACGAGCCGGCTGGATCCGACATTGTCGGCCAGAGGACGCGTCACCAGCGCCTTGCCGTCATAACTCATTGCCGACGCCGGCTTGGTCGCCAGCAGGCTGTATCCGAGACCATGCGCCACCATGCCCCGCACCATCTCAAAGCTGCCGGCGCGATAGGCCACGTTCGCGTCGCCCAGACCATCGAACAAAGACAGGAAGTAGTCTCGGCTCGGCGAGGCATCCAGCAGCACCATGGGCCTGCTCACCAGATCCGCCAATGCCACCGTGGTTTGCACGGCAAGCGGGTCGTTTTCCGCCAGCAGCACATAGGTCGGCAGCTCCGACACGGCCAGGGCCGTGACATCGGAACCCAGATCAAAGTCATAGACGAAGGCAAGGTCAATGGTGCCCGCGCGCAGCAGTTCCAGCAGCTGGCGCTGGTCGCCTTCGTGCAGGTCCAGGTCGACCGGGCCGGTTTCATCCTCCAGCTTGCGAATGATGCTTGGCAGCAGATACGGGCCAAACGTGTGCAGCGTGCCGATCCTGATCGTGTCCACTTCGGTGCGCTGCTTGCGCGCGGGAGAGATGGTCACCGGCGAGCCGTATGCCCGGTTGGCGAATATCAGCGGGCTGCCGCCCTCGGCCACGAATATGTCCTGCACCTCGCCGATGAACACGAAGTGCGTGCCGACCCGTTCACTGCTCTTCACCGTGCAGTCGAAGGCTGTCAGCGGATCGCGGACCCGCGGCGCGCCGGTTTTCATGGCCACCCAGTCGACGCAGGAGAATTTGTCTCCGTCTTCGGTTTTAAGGCGTCCGGCAAACACGTCGGATATGAACGACTGGTCATCGCGCAGGATGTTGGTGCAGAAACAGCCATTGTCGAGAATGGTCTGGGCCGCAGCCGACAGGTGATGCACGCACACCAGCATGGTCGGAGCATCGCCGTCGGCCGACACCGAGGCCATTGCGGATACGGTGACACCGGCACGCCCGGCCTTACCGTCAGTCGTCACCACGTTGACCGTATTGGCCGCGCAGCTCATGGCCTGCAGAAACTGCCCCCTGATATCGGTATCGGCAGCGTTTCCCATCAAGCCCTACTCGGCTGCCTTGAGAACCGTATTGTCCGAATACCACTTGTTGACCGCGCCGTCACCGGCGGCCCGGCTGGTTTCAGGCCGCACCCGGTCGGACAGGTCGGCTGCTTTCTTCACGAAGTCGAGCGGGCCGTCCCAGTCGAAATTGCGATAGATCGCGCCCATCTGGTTAAAGCGCGGGCTTTGCGCAAACATCTGGAACGCAAGGCGGTGGCCTGCATAGTCGGAAGAGATCAGGTCACGGGCAAATGCCAGCAGCTTGCGCCGGTCTTCGGCCAGCCAGTCATCATTGAGCGTATAGTACTTTTCCAGCCACGGCTTTGTTTCAGGCGCTTCGAAGGCGGCCACGTCCGGGGTCACGCAGATCTGGCCGCCACACAGGTCACGCGTGGTGTTGATCGCCTCATAGAGGTTTGAACAGGCATGCACGCGGCCGGTCATCAGCAGTGACTGGTTGGGCATCATCAGGCCTGCCGGAGACCGTTCGCCGAGCGTGATGGCAGCGGTCAGGTGGGCGTTGATGGTCTCGCGGTACATGGCGATCTCGGCCAGCTTTTCCTGCACCGCCGGCTGCTTGTCGAGACCGGTCTGACGGGTGTTGTAAAGAGCTGCACCGATCAGCATGTCGGCGAACTTCAGGTTGCGCTGCACGAAGGCAAATGCCGAGTAGCGATGCAGGGTGGCGCGAATGAACGCCGCGGCCTTGGTGTGCCGGTAGAACAGCACGTTTTCCCACGGGATCAGCACATTATCGAAAATCACCAGCGTGTCGACTTCGTCGAACTTGTTGGCCAGCGGATAGTCGCGCGCATCGGCCCGGCCCGAGAACCCGGTGCGGCAGATGAACTTGAGGTTCGGCGATCCGAGGTCGCAGATGAAGCCGACGGCATAGTCGGAATAGGCGTCATTGCCCCAGTTGGCGATGGTCGGCTTGGTGAATGCCTGGTTGGCGTAAGCCGCCGCAGTTTCATACTTGGCACCCCGAACGATGATGCCGGCATCGGTCTCCTTGACCACATGCAACAGCATGTCGGGATCCTGGTCCTGGGGTGCCTTTGACCGGTCTCCTTTCGGGTCGGTGTTGGCGGACACATGAAACGGATCACGCGCCAGGACCGAATGGATATGGGTTTCAATGTTCTTGGCCCATTGCGGATCAATCTCAGACAGGACGTCCTGTCCATCGTACAGCGACCACATCTCGCCGACGGTTTCATCGCCCACGCGGGTGGCAATGCCGCCTATGTCTTCCAGCACCGTATCGGTGGCCCGGCGCTTGGCCCACCAGTCTTCCTGCGAATAGGGCAGCGCATTGCCAATCGCCTGCTGCTCTCCATCGACTTCGACAGTCATGATGTCGCTGGTCTCGGCCTCATGCTGCATGTCGTAGATGCGTGCCCTGACATCCACGATTGCCTTGAAGCTCGGATGCGTGGTGACGTCTGCAACCTTTTCGCCGTCGATATAAATGTCACGGGTGTCGCGAATGGAGTCTTTGTACTGCTCGCCGGTGCGGATCATGGGCTTCATCCTCTGTGGTTTGCGGAATCTGGGGAATACTATCGATGTTGACGCAGCATGCCCCGCAAAACTGGTTAAGCCGAGCATCTTGCCCAAGAATTCAACTTTGGCAAATTATTGTTTGTTGAGTTTTTGATTCGAAAAAACAGAATTTATATCGAATTCGGCCATCTGAGAATTTGAGCGATGGTGCCTGAAGGCGACTCTGTGTAAGCCATGAACAGTCAGAGCACACGGCTTCAACCTGCTTCTGCAAACTCGACACTGGATCCAGCAATTTGACCCAGACATCTGCAGCCATTCTTCGCGACGTTTTCGGATTTGATGAATTCAGGGCCGATCAGGAAGCGGTGATCAGCCTTTTGTCCCGCGGTGAAAACGCGCTCGTGGTGATGCCGACGGGTGCCGGCAAGTCGCTGTGCTATCAGGTGCCTGCCCTGCTGCTCGACCGTCCCACCATTGTTGTGTCGCCGTTGATTGCGCTGATGGACAACCAGGTGGCTGGCCTGCGCGTCAACGGCATTGCCGCCGGCGCCATCCATTCAGGGCTTTCGCGGGCGGAACAGGTCGACAACTGGCGCGCGTTCGCGTCCGGTGCCTGCCGGCTGCTATACCTGTCGCCTGAACGCCTGATGACGGAGCGCATGCTGGCGGCACTTGAGAAGCTCGACCCGGCCCTGATCGTGGTGGACGAAGCACACTGCATCTCCAAATGGGGGGTGAGTTTCCGGCCCGAATACGAGCAGCTGTCGGTGTTGTGCGAGCGCTTTCCCAACGCGGCCATAGGCGCGTTCACCGCAACCGCCGACGACGCCACACGCAAGGACATTGCCCAGAAGCTGTTCCGCGGCAGGGGCAAGATTCTGGTGCAGGGTTTCGACCGGCCCAACCTGACCCTGGCGGTTTCCGCAAAGCGAAACTGGAAAACCCAGCTTCTGGCGTTCCTCGATGACAAACGGCATGCATCCGGCATCGTGTACTGCCTGTCGCGCAAGTTTAGCGAGGAAGTCGCCGACTTCCTGAACCAGGACGGGTTTCAGGCCATTGCCTACCACGCCGGACAGGACGCCGACCGGCGCGCCGTCAACCAGAACAGGTTCATGACCGAAGATGCCGTTATCATGGTGGCGACCATCGCGTTCGGCATGGGCATCGACAAACCCGACATTCGCTATGTGTGCCATCTCAATCTGCCGGGCAACATGGAATCCTACTATCAGGAGATCGGCCGCGCCGGCCGCGATGGCCTGCCGGCGGAAACCCTGATGCTCTATGACCTGTCGGACATGCGAATGCGGCGCCAGTTCATCGAGCAGGACGGCGAAGACAACGCCCATAAGGTGCGCGAGCACAAGCGCCTCGATGCGCTGCTGGCCTATGCAGAAGCCTCAGGATGCCGGCGCCAGGCGCTGCTGTCGTATTTCGACGAACCGGCCAGTGCGTGCGGCAACTGCGACAACTGCCTTGCGCCACCCGAACTCGAAGACGGCACAGACGACGCAAAATTGTTGTTTTCAGCCATACGCCAAACCGGACAGATGTTCGGCGGCGCCCACATCATCGACATTCTGCGCGGTGCCGATACACAGAAGATTGCTGACCGCAACCATGACGCGCTGGACTGTTACGGCGCCGGTGCCGGCCACTCCAAGGAATACTGGAACGCCTTCATCCGGCAGGCAGTCGCCGGCAACTATCTGACCATCAACATCCAGAAATACGGGGCGCTGCAGCTCACCGGGCGTGCCGAACAGATTGCGCGAGGCGACAGAAAGTTCGCCCTGCGTCGGATTGAGGCGCTCAAACCTGCGCGAGCCAAAAAACCGGCCAGGACCAAAACCGGAGCAATCGAGGTCGCAGATGGCGACCGGGACCTGCTGGCATCCCTGAAGGCGCTCAGGCTCACCCTGGCTCAGGAACGAAAAGTTCCAGCCTTTGTGATACTGCACGATTCGACGCTCAACGAGATCGCCCGCACCCGGCCCACGACTCTGGACCAGATGGCGTCCATCAGCGGTATCGGGCCGCGCAAACTGGAACAGTTCGGGCAGGCCTTCATGGATGTTGTGACCGGGCACTGACCGCCCTGTCAAACGCTGCCATCCAAGCCGGACAGGCTATGGCGAAATCGGATTGCGGCTGTCCGCCAGGATCTTTCCGCCTATGGCGACAAAACAAACCCCTGCGGCCCGCTCAATCCAGTGCTGGGCATTCTGAAACCGCGATATCACCGGGCGCGATGACATGAACACGGCCACGATGGTGTACCAGACCAACGCACTTGCCATCACCAGCCCGATCATTGCCATCATGCCCCACAACGGCATTGTATCAGTCATCGCGGTCGCAAATACGCTGGTGAACAGCACGATGGCCTTGGGATTGGTCAGCGTGACCAGAAACCCGAAGACCAGCGGATTGCCGCGGTTCGACGCCCCCGTCTGGTCGATTGTGATGGTCGCAGGTTTGGTCAAGATCAGCTTCAGGCCCAGATAGGCCAGGTAACAGCCCCCGCATATCCTCACCGCCCATGCAAGCCACTGGTATTCGAGCAGGACGGCAGACAGGCCAAGCAGACTCAAGGTGGCATAAAGGCCAAGGCCGATTGTCACACCGACGGTCGTCAGGAGTCCGGCCGAGGTGCCCCGCGACATGGACGAGCGCACCACCGCCACAAAATCGGGACCGGGCAACATCAGGGCCGGAATGAAAATGGCAAACACACCCAACAGCACAATCGTCCACTCCATCGAAACACCTTTCTGATTTGAAAAAGCTCAGCATGGATCATTTCCGCCCGCACGGTAAAGTGGTGATCAGCAAAGCTGGACAACAGGTGTCTGCCGGGACTAATGGTCGCTGAGGTTCAGTATCCGCCGCTTTGCCCCCTGCTTCGGGGTTTAAAGAATCCGTCACTGGAGGTAGAAGTTGTCCGCACACAAATGCACAGTGTCGGCAAAGTCGGGGCGACCAGATTGAGGAAACTTATCAAGTCCAGCCAGTTGCTCGAGGTGTTTTTCAACGCACCCGGAGCGAAACCCTGGTCTGTCACGGCGTGCATGCTGGTCGCTGGCGTGCTGGACATGATGAGCATGGGAGCAATCCTGCCGGCTCTCAGTCAGCTTGGCGGCGACAGCATAGCCAGCGATTCCAAGCTCAACGAGATTGTGACCGATCTGGTGACCACTGTGGGTATCGCACCCACATTGACGAATTTCATCATGCTGGTCGCAATCTTGCTGACCCTGAAATCTCTCATCTCCCTGGTCGCAATGGGCTATGTCGCGTCGTCCGTGGCCCAGGTGCAGGCTGAAATCCGGCGCCGGCTGCTGTCCGGCGTCATGCGCGCGCGCTGGCGCTATTTTGTCGACCTGAAGCCGGGAGAGATTGCCAACTCCATTTCCGGGCAGACGCTGCATGCCGGCGAAGCCTATTACGCCACCGCGATGGTGATCGTGTCCACCATGAAGGCGATTGCCCTGATGCTGGCAGCCACCCTTGTCTCCGGCTACATGGTCATTTTGACCATCGTTGCCGCGGTGATCATCTCGCTTCCCATGTACAAGCTGGTCATGTTCGCGCGCGAGAGCGGCCAGAAACAATGGGAGCGTGCCGGCATTCTGGGCTCAAAGGTCCAGGACGCGGTAGGCAACATGAAAGCCATCAAGTCGATGAACCGCGGCGGCACGTTTTCGTCCCTGTTCGACAACCTGGTGAGTGAACTGCGCAAGGCCTATTTCGCCCTCGTGTTTGCCCGTCACGCCCTGGCCTACGGGCAGGACATCATGGTCGCCATCAGTGTAACGGCAGGCTTCTATGTCGGCACCCAGATTGTCGATGTCCCGTTGTCCGACATGCTGGTCCTGGGGATCATCTATTTTCAGGTCATCAGCCTGGTCAAGAAAATCCAGGAGCAACTGCAGCAGCAGGCCATAATGCAGTCAGCGTATTTTGGGCTGATGGAGATGATCGACAAAGCCGAAGGCAACCAGGAATCCGCTGCCGGAAAAGGCGTGCCCGCACTCACCACCGGCTGCCGGTTTGAACGGGTTGATTTTTCCTATGGCAAGAAGACCATTCTGAAACAGGTCGATGTGGAGATACCGGCCGGAGGGATTACCGTGCTGCTCGGGCCGTCCGGCGCCGGCAAGACCACCATGATTGACCTTCTGTCAGGACTGCTGACGCCGAACAAGGGCAAGGTGACTGTTGATGGCATTTCACTCACGGAAATTGACATCAGCCAGTGGCGCAACGAGATCGGTTACGTGCCGCAGGAGCTGACGCTGCTGCACGGGACCGTCTATGACAATGTGACGCTGGGGGATGACACCATTTCGCAGGCCGATGTGTGGCAGGCACTGAAGGCCGCCGGAGCAGATGGCTTCATTAACGAACTGCCGGAAAAGCTGGAGACCGATGTTGGCAACATGGGGGCTAGGCTGTCCGGCGGACAGCGCCAGCGTCTGTCGTTGGCCCGAGCCCTGGCAAGCAGGCCAAAGCTGTTGATTCTCGATGAAGTGACCAGCGCACTGGACGAAGAAACCGAAGCTGAGATCTGCCGCAACATCACCGGTCTTGGCAGCGAGTATACCATTGTAGCCATTACCCACCGCCCGGCCTGGAAAGAGATTGCATCGAGGCTGTACCGCGTAACAGACGGACGTGCGGAGCTAATGGAACCGACAGTGTCGGACGCAGCCCAATAGTTTCACAATCCCGTTGCCTACAACTGCCGTTGAGGTAGGTGCAGCAGCAAATGGTCACTCTCGATCTCCACAAACCCGGCGAAAAGCTGTAGTGCTGCCTTTATGAGCTCATCGAAACCAAGCCTGGCCGTGATTGTTCGCTGCAGCGCGGATCCGCACCAGCCGAGGCCAGAGTTTTCAGGTTCTGAAAACACGGATGCTGACGTGTACTGGTCCAGCTACGGCGCAGTCGATGATGAGATCATGCATTGCTACCCTGGTGGCAAATGGGAAGGCATCCACGACTTCTTCCGTTGCCATCCGGACATCCTGGACAGCCATGACTACATTTGGCTGCCGGACGATGATCTGGAACTCGAACCGGAAGCCATGGACACGCTGGTTTCTGCCATGCGTGAGCATGATCTGTGGCTCGCCCAGCCGGCACTTGCAGCCGCGAGCCAGGTGTACTGGCCGATCACCTTGCGTTGTGCCGGTTTCAGGATGCGGTTCACCACGTTCGTGGAACTGATGGCGCCCTGCTTCAAATCGACTTTTCTGCGCAGCATCCTGCCGCTGTTCAAGGACAGGCGGACCGGTTACGGCCTTGACAAGTACTGGGCCTACTGGACCGACAACCCAGCCAGGCGTTGTGCTATCGTGGATAGCGCCGCGATGACCCACCCGAAGCGCAAACGGGCCAGCGGACTGTACAGGACGCCCGACGAGGCATATGCCGAGCGGGCCGAGTTGCAAAGCCATTACGGCAGGCCAGCACCAGCACTGCTGGTCACCGGGGCAATTGCACTCGACGGGTCAGCGGCGGTGTACGATCAGGCGTTGATGCAGCAGGTGTTTCGCAGTGGCATGAAACAACTCATCAAGTCTGAGAACCCGGTCAGGATAGGCCGGTTTCTGAGGCTGGCGCGGGAACTGAGATCAAACACCAAGGTGCATGACCTGAAAAGTATTCGCCCCCTGCCGCTTCCATCGGGGCAGGCCCAATCCGCGTAGTGCAATCCCTTCCTGTCATGGGTAAAAAATCCGCGTGCGGTCCTGACCGGTTGGAGTACGCTCAAGACAACAGTTACCCAAAAAGCCGGTGATGGATCAGCTTACCTGCCAGCTAGGCATAGAACATGGATGTTAAAAGGTACGATGTTTGCGTAGTCGGCGGCGGCCTGACAGGACTGATGACGGCCAGGGCCGCGCTGGCAAATGGCAAGACCGTCCTGATTGTGGAGAGAGGCTCGGAATACCGTCCGCACAAAACCGACCGAAAGAGCTGGTGGAAAGAAACGGTCGCCTCCGAACATGATGAGTTCTCCGACTATGTTCATTACCGGAACCGGTTCGATGATGATCAAGACTATTTCGATGATCTCGTCCAGAACGAATCCGGCAAACCGCCGTGGAGCTTCAAATACAACATGTGGTACGGCCTCGGCGGTTCGGCTCAGATGTGGAGCGGGCTGGCCTGGCGGCTTGTGCCTGAGGATTTCAAGACAAAGAGCAGTTTCGGGTACGGCTTTGACTGGCCGATTGAATACGCGGATCTGGAACAATACTATGACCGCGCCGAGCAGTTTCTGGAAGTTTCAGGACCCGACAGCTCTGTCAGGAACGGCCTGAAATATTGGCCATGGCACAACAAGTACACCTATCCCCATTTCCCGCTCAGTTATCTGGATCGGCATTTTCAGGACATCATCGGCGACCTGGGTGAACTGGTTCCGCAACCCCATGCGGTCAGAAACAGGCCTGTCGAAGACGGAGGCTGCGTCGGTGCCAAGACATGCGTGAGCTATTGCGCGTCCAAAGCCATTTTCAAATCAAGTGAACGAATACTGCCCGGCATCATGTTCAACCAGAACCTGGAGGTCCGGCTGCACACGGCAGCGCTCAGGCTGGACTGGGATCAGGGCAGAATAACAGGCGTGACCTGCCTCGACAGCGCAGAAGGCGAGACGTTCATGGTAGAAGCTGACAGGTATTTCCTGTGCGGCAACGCTTTCGAGAACATCCGGCTGGTCAAATACTCTGAACTGCAGAACGGGAAAAAGTTCGGCCGCGCCTCCAGAATGATCGGACGTTTCTTTTCATCCCACGGTGCCGTGACCTACACCTGCATCACCGAAAGGGAGGTATTTCCCGTCAGGGGCCGCCCCACTCATGCAAGTGTAATTGAGTGGGTGGAACGCCAGAAGCACTCCCGCATCGGCGGCATTACGCTGGAGGTGTGGAACAATGATTTCACATTGGGGTTCTCGCCTTGGCGCCACATGGAAGAACATGTGAAACGGGGTCACTGGGGTGGGCACCTGTTCAATCTGGTGAAATCGTTCGAGCGCCGGTTCTGTATTTCCATGGTATTCGAAACAGAAATGACAAAGACCAAGACCTTGTCGCTCAGTCCGAGCAAGGTCGACAAGTTTGGAATTCCTGTCGGCAGGGTGGACCTTGGCCTTTCTCCTGTCGATCTCCGCACCCTTGACCGGTTGCAGTCATTGGCCGGAAAAATCGGCAGCTGCGACGGCATCACCGAGTTTTTCCAGAACGGGCGCGGCATCAACGGCAACCACCCGCTGGGAGGGCTGAGAATGTCCAGGTCCGCCAGGGACGG
>JBCCVY010000020.1:0-18410 GCA_039194725.1 Pseudomonadota bacterium | reverse complement strand
TGACTTTCATGCCAAACCGGGTGGTGTTCTTGAATCGGAACCTCATCCGCCTGGAACCGTTGAGCATCTTTATGTGGTAACCGGGCAACTGCAGGTAACGGTGGACGGAGAGAGCCGCGTGGCCAAGGCCGGCGAGGCGTTGCGCTACCATGCTGACAAGCCGCACAAGCTGGTGAATACCGGTGCGGTGGCCGCGCATGCCACCATGGTTCTGGTTCTGCGTCAGCCGGGCTGACCTCTCGGGCCTGATCCGATCACTCGCCAAGCCATCAAGCGGAGCTGCTCTGAATGAAACCGTTGTCGGGGAAAGTCGCGATTGTTACCGGCGCATCAGCCCCCAGAGGCATCGGGAACGCGATCGTGAGGCGGCTTGCAGGCGACGGTGCCTCGGTAATAGCGACTGACCTGTCGGGCAGTCTGCAAGAAGACGGTGACACCCATGACAAAACTGAACTTCTGCACGCTTTGAGTGCTGAACTGCTCGAAGCCGGCAGCGCAGTAATGCCGCTGAACATGGATGTTACGGATACCGGCGATGTTCGCAGGTGTATTGCAGCGGCAATGACGGAGTTCGGACGCGTAGACATTCTAGTCAACAATGCAGGGTCACTGGCAGGTTCCGACAAATTTCTGTCCACGACGCCGGATCAGTGGGAAACGAGCTTTCGCGTGAACATCCTCGGTCCGATGATGCTGACGCAGGCTGTGATACCTGAGATGCGCGAAGCTGGCGGCGGCCGGATCATCAACATCGGATCGACCGGCAGCCTTGGCGCCGAGCCGGGGTTCGGCGCCTATACCACGATGAAGCACGGCCTGGTCGGCATGACCAAGACAATTGCCGCCGAATTCGGTGTCGATGGCATTTTGTGCAATATCGTCTGTCCGGGATACATCATGACCGATATGCATGCGGCCGCCAATGAGCGGCTGGCGAAGCAGGCCGCAGTCAGTGTCGATGAAGTCCGCAAGCAGCGCTATGCGAATGTCGCGGTCCGGGACGCCGGACAACCTGAAGATGTAGCAGAAGCGGTCTCATATCTGGCCGGGCCGAACTCTGCCTATGTGACCGGGATTTGCCTGCCGGTCAGTGGTGGTGTGCCATTTGGCATCTGACATCCTGCAGACGCACAACATGAAAAAACCCCGCTTTCGTCTTGGAAGCGGGGTTTTTGCTGATTGAGGTGCTGCAACCTGATCAGGAGATATGTGTGGTCCAGGCAGTTGGAGACCGCTGCATGGATGAAAGGGCGAGGCGACGCCGCCCTAGTGACAATACGACTTGATGATCGGTGTCGTCGGCAAGGTGCTTGCCTGGTACTTGTCGATGGTGCTGTGAGCTTCCAGCAGGCTTGAACACATACGTGACTGCTGCGACATGACGGAGAACGAATTTACACCCAAAACCACCAGTACTGCGAACAGCACCACGCAAATGCGAGCCAGCGTATTGGCGACCGAGAGACGCTCGTTGGCTAATTTCTGCCAGGGAATCATCTGCTCGTTTTGCGCTACTCTCAACATTCTCTCTCTCCCTCTCGCTTAACTAAAAGTTCCCATGCGCCCAACGATATGTATGGGCTTTGATGACCATTTGTTTACTACATAGAGCGGCTAACCGGTTCTTAAATCCCTTGTTAACGTTGCGCGTTCGTGAACGAACTACGAACAATTTTAAGCAAATTTGCCGTGTATTTTACGGGAGCCCGGCAAGCGGCAATTGCACGCTCTGGCAAAATCGCTAGATTCAGCCGGATTACCGGGGGACGATTCGGGTGAGAGGGTTACGCTAACCATGATTGGCGCGTTCATTTGCGGTTGCACGGGTGTAGAGCTTAGTGCGGACGAAGAGGCTTTTTTTCGTGACGCTCAACCCTGGGGACTGATCCTCTTTGCACGCAACGTCGATAACCGCCAACAGCTTAGCGACCTGACATCGCGATTTCGCGAACTCGTTGGCCGTGCCGACGCACCTGTGCTGATCGATCAGGAAGGCGGCCGGGTGCAGCGCATGGGCCCACCTGAATGGCGCAAGTATCCGCCTGGCCGCGCCTATGCCGGCATTTATGAACTCGACGCACTGGCCGGTTTGTCGGCAACCCGGCTGGTCTACCGCCTACTGGCCAGCGATCTGGCGGAAGTTGGAATTAATGTCGATTGTTTGCCGGTACTGGATGTGCCGCAACCCGGCGGCCACAAGATAATCGGCGATCGCGCTTACGGCGCCAGTCCGGAGCAGGTTGCCCTGCTGGGCAGGGCTGCCGCGCAGGGGCTTATGGACGGTGGGGTGCTGCCGGTTATCAAGCATATCCCCGGACATGGCCGTGCGTTGTCCGACAGCCATCTTGAACTGCCGATTGTAGACGCTCCGCTGCAGGACCTGGAGCAGACGGATTTTGCGCCATTTGCGGCCTTAGCCGACGCTCCAATGGCGATGACGGCGCACGTGGTATACTCGGCAATCGACGAAGACGCACCGTGCACACTGTCCGCTAAGGTGATCGGCGACGTGGTGCGAAAGCAGCTTGGCTTTGACGGCCTCTTGATGAGCGACGATTTGTCGATGAAGGCGCTTGATGCGTCGCTGACCCAGATGCTGGGCGAAGAGCTGTCCAATTTCAGGTCGTCCATGCATGCGCGCGGCGAGTTGGCGCTCAAGGCGGGATGCGACGTGCTGTTGCATTGCAACGGGGATATGGAGGAAATGAAGCAGGTGGCCGATGTTGCCGGCATCCTGAAAGGCAGGCCGGAAAAACGGGCGCTGAGGGCCCTGTCATTCCAGCGTGCACCGGATGATTTTGATGTGGCTGAAGCCGAACGGGTCCTGGACAGTATGATGGCAATGGCGTGAAGACGCTGAGTGAGACGCGCACATTTTCATCATATGGCGGCCATATCACTTGCGGATAAGTGCGTATCGCCACTGTCAGAGATGGTCAACCACGCTATATCTGGTGTATCAATTGTGACGAACCCGCGACATGTGGGCACTGAAATGCGGATTTCATGAGCAAGGAAACGACAACTCCAGCGCAAGACGAGCTGTGGCCGGATGGCCAGGGCCCGGTGCGCGTGATGCCGGAGCCGGAAGATGACGGTGTGCCGCTGATCGTTGACCTGGACGGGTTCGAGGGGCCGTTGGACCTTCTGCTGCAACTGGCCCGCAACCAGAAGGTCGACATCACCAAGATTTCGATCCTTGCGCTGGCTGAACAATATCTCGTGTTTATTGAAGATGCCCGCAAGATGAAGCTGGAACTGGCGGCCGACTATCTGGTCATGGCCGCGTGGCTGGCCTATCTGAAGTCACGCCTGCTGCTGCCCAAGGAATCTGATGACGGCGACGAGCCGCCGCCCGAAGAACTGGCGGCCCGGCTGCAGTTTCGTCTGCAGCGGTTGCAGGCGATGCGGGACGCCGGCGCCAAGCTGATGTCGCGCAACCGTCTCGGGCGGGACGTGTTTGACCGCGGGTGGCCGGAACCAGTGGTGGTGGAACGGCAGGTCGAGTGGGGCGACAACCTGATTGACCTGCTGCAGGCCTACGCCGACCGGCGGCAGCGCAAGGCGGCGCATCATAGCTATGAGATCAAGCCGATGGCGGTGTGGACCCTGAAGGAAGCCCGCACCGCGCTGGAACGAATGCTGGGCACAATGGATGACTGGGGCCGGTTCGACGCCTATCTGGTGCAGTACATGGTGGAACCTGACAAGCGCGCTTCAGTGATCGCATCGGGTTTTACCGCATCGCTTGAACTGGTTCGTGAAGGCGTGCTGGAAGTTCGCCAGGAGAAGTCGTTCGAACCGATTTACATGCGGCGCTCGCGCGCAGGTTAGCAGGTACGGCCCTGGCTGGGGCCAAATGGGGCAAGAGGGTTTACAAGTTGGCAAAGCAAGCTGTGAAAATTGGAAACGGACAAGAGCCGTTGCATGACCTGGAAGACGATGCGGTGGAATCCGCTTCGTCGGTTGATGACATCGCGCCTGCACAGGACTTGCCGCCCGCCGACGACAGTGACCTGCCGGATTACCTGCAGCGCAAGGGCGATGCGATTTCCGGCATCATGCCGGAACTACAGCAGCAGCGCGTGGTTGAGGCCCTGCTGTTTGCCGCAACCGGCCCACTGAGTGAAGCCGAACTGGCAGCTGCGTTGCCCAAGGATGCTGACGTGGCCGGCCTGTTAGAAGCGGTGCAGGAAAATTATCAGATGCGCGGCGTCAATCTGAAACAGATTGCCGGAAAGTGGGCGTTCCGCACCGCCGACGACCTGAGTTTTCTGTTGCGCGAAGAAGCGGTCGAGCAGAAAAAACTGTCACGGGCCGGGCTGGAGGTGTTGTCGATCATCGCCTACCACCAGCCGGTCACCCGGGCTGAAATCGAAGATATCCGGGGCGTGGCGACAGCGAAGGGTACCCTCGATATCCTGATGGAAATCGGCTGGATCAAGATGCGCGGCCGCCGGCGCACGCCGGGCCGTCCGGTTACCTACGGCACCACGCAGAATTTCCTGGAGCATTTCGGTTTGAATGAAATTCGCGATCTGCCCGGAATGGCTGAACTGAAGGGCTCCGGCCTGTTGTCGGGCAACCTGCCACCGGACATGTTCATTCCAAGCCCGAGCGACGATGATGCGCTCGGTCCGGACGAGGACCCGTTGGACGCTGACGACCTCGAACCGGAGCTCGAAATGCATCTGCCGGATGATGAAGAGGCGGATGAGGCAGCAGCAGAAGCCGATGAAGCCCTGAACATGGACCTGCCGGAAGTTCTGGATGACGAAGGCAAGGCCTAAAGCGCTCCTTGTCGTCCGCCGGTTTATCCCATTCGCATGCGCGGGCGCTGGATAGTTGCGGCGTGTTGGTGTAATCACCAACCGCAATGACAGAAGTGCTTCACAGAACGACCAGGGGCAGGTGGGGACCGCGTGGTGCCGCCGCTGCCGCGTTTTCGTCCAGCGTCACGTTTGATGACGTGTCGCTTGCCTATGGCGACACGGAAGCGGTGCGCAACGTGTCCTTTGAACTGAAGCAGGGTGAGATCGTGTGCCTGCTCGGCCCGTCTGGCTGCGGCAAATCAACCCTGATGCGCCTGGCTGCCGGCGTGGAGCGTCCCGATTCCGGGCGCATACTGCTTGACAATGCCGAGGTTGCCTCAGACCGCACCTTTGTGCCGCCGGAAAAGCGCTCGGTCGGCCTGATGTTTCAGGATTACGCCCTGTTTCCGCACCTCACCGTGATGAGTAATGTGACATTCGGTCTCAAGGGGGTGGACAAGCAAAGCGCCACCAATGCCGCACGCTCGGCCTTGTTGCGGGTCGGGCTCGATCACCTGGAGCAGTCCTACCCGCACGAGTTGTCCGGCGGTGAACAGCAGCGGGTCGCACTGGCGCGGGCAATCGTGCCGCGGCCGGCGGTGCTGCTGATGGATGAGCCGTTTTCAGGCCTCGACCAGCGTCTCAGGGAGCATGTGCGCCATGAAACCCTGGCGATCCTGAAGGAAACCCGGTCCAGTTCCATCCTGGTGACCCATGATCCGGAGGAGGCCATGGGGATGGCGGACCGGATCGTGCTGATGCGGGCCGGGCGGGTCGTTCAGATCGGCACGCCTGACGAATTGTATCGCCGGCCGGCAGACGCCGAAGCGGCGCGGTTTTTTTCGGACGTGAACGAGTTGCGGGTGCGCATTGTCGATGGCGCCGCGGACACACCGCTGGGCCGGTTCGAGACCGACGTCGGTGAAGAGGGTGGCCCGGCGCTGGTCATGATCCGGCCGCAGGCATTTTTACGGACAGGAGATTATCACCAGGGATCAATCATGGCGCAGGTTACCGACCAGCGGTTTCTGGGCGACAAGGTTGAGCTTTCCCTGCTGTTTGAAGGGCTGAACGAGGTCGTGTATGCAAGGGTGGCGACGACAGGATGTCCGACGCTGGGGGAAACCGCGCATTTCCGCCTCGATCCCGATCATGTGCTTGTGTTTGACAATTTGGGCGACTGACACCATTTCTCGTGTTAACCGCTCTGTGTTCGAAGCCGCTATCTCGTGTTGCGGCCCATAGGGCTTTCTGCAATAGTGCGCGCGAATTACGAGAGGTCCGGGTGGGGCCTTTGTGTATAGGGAGAACCTAAATGTCTATCGGACCATGGCAAATTATCATTATTGTTCTGCTTTTGGTCATCCTGTTTGGCCGCGGCAAGATTTCCGAGCTTATGGGTGACGTCGCCAAGGGCATCAAGAGCTTCAAGAAGGGCATCGCTGAAGAGACCGACGAGGCCAAGGACGCGGTTGCCGACACCGCCAAAACCATTGAGCTGGAAGCAGAAGAGATGACCGAAAAGGCCAAGGACAAGGCCAAGAGCTGATCTTTCGGTGATTTCTAGAGGCTGCTGACTGACAGCGGCCCGTCCAGCCAGCGTTGGCAGGCTCTTTCCTTAGCGTTCGGGAAAACGGTTCACATGTTCGATTTCGGCTTAGGCAGTACGGAACTGATGCTCATTGCGGTGGTCGCACTGATCGTCATCGGGCCGCGCGATCTGCCGAAGGTGCTGCGCACGGTTGGGCAGGTGATGACCAAGGTGCGGGCCATGGCGCGGGAGTTTCAGGGCCACATCGAGGATGCCGCCAAGGACAGCGGCCTCGATGACCTGAAAAAGGATATTTCCAAGGCCACGAATTTCGACATGAACGAGACGCTCAGCGATATCTCCCGCGAGCCCGGGAAAGTGTCGCCGCCGCCGCAAAAGGAAGCACCGAAGACTTCGGTTGACGCGGCTGCCAAACCGGCAAGCAAAGCGGCGGCCAAGAAGCCCGCCGCAAAAACTGCGGCGAAGGCAAAAGCCACAACCAAGAAAACAGCGCCCGCCAAGGACACGACTGCATGAGCGCGCCTGACGACGACATCGAAGCATCCAGCGCGCCGCTAGTCGAACACCTGGCCGAACTCCGGACCCGGCTGATACGGTCAGTCATCGGTTTCGCCATCATGTTTGTCGTGTGTTTCTATTTTGCCGACAAGATATTTGATTTCCTGCTGATCCCGTACCAGTGGGCCGTGGGCGAAAATCAGGAACTGAACCTGATCTTCACCGCGCCGCAGGAGTTTTTCTTCACGCAATTGAAGATCGGCATGTTCGGCGGCCTGTTCCTGGCGTTTCCGCTGATTGCCACCCAGATCTACATGTTCGTGGCCCCGGGCCTGTACAAGCACGAACGCAACGCCTTCAAGCCCTACCTTTATGCCACCCCGGTGCTGTTCGTGGCCGGTGCATCGCTGGTGTTTTTCATGGTGATGCCGATTGCCATGCGGTTCTTTATCAGTTTCCAGCAATCGGGCGCCGACGGGCGCGCGGTCATCGAGTTGCTGCCCAAGGTTTCGGAATATCTCAGCCTGACCATGACTTTAATCCTGGCGTTCGGCATCTGCTTTCAGATGCCGGTTATCCTGACCCTGCTCGGCCGGGTCGGCATCGTCACATCGGACGGGCTTAAGGAGAAGCGCAAATATGCCGTGGTTGCGGTGTTCGTGGCCGCAGCCTTGCTGACGCCGCCCGATCCGTTTTCGCAACTTGGCCTGGGTATCCCGCTTTTGCTGCTGTACGAAGCCTCGATCTGGACGGTGCGTCTGGTGGAGAAGAAGCGCGATGCCGCGGAAGCTGCACGCGAGGCGGAGCTGGACGCGGACTGAATTTGCAGGCCGGTTGCAAGGGTGTAACCCGAAAAAGCTTGACCTTCCACTTACTGGAAACACGACATTGACCTCAGTGAACGTTCCGAGAGGCAATGGGTCATATGAACAACAGCGCCAGCATCAAAGACGTGTCTCACGACGATAGGTCAGGTCGCAGTCTTGAAGGGCCTGGGTCCGGAAAACCGGCGGGGGCAGCTATTGACCCGGTCTGCGGCATGAGTGTCGAGCGAACCGGCGAAAAACCGTCCCTTGAGTGGGGTGGTGAAAGGTATCATTTCTGCAGCGCATCCTGCCATGACCGTTTCAACGCCGACCCGTACTTTTATGCATCGGGCAATAATCACAAGAAAAGGCAGACCGTAACCGAAGCGACGACCTACATCTGTCCAATGCACCCGGAAGTTGTCGAGGATGAACCGAGCAGTTGTCCCATCTGCGGCATGGCGCTCGAGCCCACGGGCGGTGTGTCCGATGAGCCCAATCACGAACTGCTCGATTTCACCAGGCGGTTGTGGGTCTCTGTAGTTGCGGCTATTCCGTTGATCGTCCTCACCATGGGGCCAATGGTCGGCCTGCCGGTGAGGGACTGGATCGGAGAAACCGCCGCCCTGTGGCTGGAGTTCGCGTTGGCAACGCCGGTCGTCGCGTGGGCGGCGTGGCCGTTTTTCCAGCGCGGGTGGACATCCATTGTCACCTGGAACCTGAACATGTGGACACTGATCATGATCGGTGTCGGCACCGCCTATCTGTACAGTGCCATGGCGACCTTCGTGCCGGGTCTGTTTCCGGCCGGGCTGAAGATGGAAGGCGGCCACATGCCTGTCTATTATGAGGCCGCCGTCGTCATCATCGCCCTGGTCTTTGTCGGGCAGGTGTTAGAATTGCGAGCCAGGGAACGCACTGGCGATGCCATTCGTGCACTCCTCGACCTGGCTCCGAAACTGGCGCGCCGTGTTCTGCCCAACGGTGATGAGTATGATGCGCCGGTTGAAAACCTGGTGGAAGGCGACCGTTTGCGGGTCCGCCCCGGAGAAAGCGTGCCTGTCGACGGAATTGTGCTGGAGGGGCACTCTTCGGTTGACGAAAGCCTGATCAGCGGTGAGCCGGTACCGGTTGAGAAAACCATCGGAGATACGGTCACTGGCGGCACCATCAACAAGAACGGGTCGCTGATCATGCAGGCGCAGCGCGTCGGCGATGAAACCATGCTGTCGAACATCGTGGCCATGGTTGCGTCCGCGCAGCGGTCCAGGGCGCCGGTCCAGGGAATGGCGGACAAGGTTGCCTCATATTTCGTGCCGGCGGTGGTGCTTGTTGCGGTCGCGGCTTTCGTGGTCTGGTTGAGCGTTGGACCTGAACCGGCGCTGACCTTTGCGATCGTATCGGCCGTATCAGTGCTGATCATTGCCTGTCCGTGTGCACTGGGACTGGCGACGCCAATGTCGATCATGACAGCGACCGGGCGGGGCGCGCAAATGGGTGTCCTCATCAAGGACGCGGAGGCGCTGGAACGCATGTCCGCAGTGGACACACTGGTCGTCGACAAGACCGGCACGCTGACCATGGGCAAGCCTGACCTCACCGATGTGATTGCGTTTGGAGGCGAGAGTGAGACGGGTGTGCTGGCCCTGGCCGCCGCGCTGGAACAAGGATCTGAACATCCCCTGGCGGAGGCGATACTTCACGGCGCCGAGCAGCGGGGCGTGGCTTTCGGCAAGACCGAAAACTTTCAGGCGATCACGGGCAAGGGAGTCACGGGCAGGGTGTCCGGCCGGCCGGTTGCGCTGGGTAACCAGGCCTTGATGAACGACATTTCGGTTGACATCGTTGCGGCGGAAAGAACAGCAGACGAGTTGGGGACGGCCGGCAAGACGGCCATGTTCATCGCCGCCGACGGCCAGCTCGCCGGCATCGTGGCAGTCGAAGATCCGCTGAAGCCATCGGCGGCAGCTGCCATTGATGCGCTTCATCAAGCCGGCCTGGCCATCATCATGGCGACCGGCGACAATGAGCGAACAGCGAAGGCGGTGGCAACCCAACTGGGCATTGACGAGGTACGCGCGAGCGTCCTGCCGGAAGACAAGAAGGCGCTGATCGATGACCTTCACCGCCGCGGGCACAAGGTCGCCATGGCGGGCGACGGCGTCAATGACGCGCCGGCACTTGCAGCTGCCGATGTCGGAATCGCCATGGGAACAGGAGCGGACGTTGCCATGGAAAGCGCCGGCATAACGCTGCTGAAAGGCGACCTCTTCGGCGTGGTCAGGAGCAGGAAGCTCGCCCAGGCAACGCTGCGAAACATCAGGCAGAACCTGTTCTTTGCATTCGCCTACAATTCGGCAGGCGTGCCGATTGCCGCAGGCATCCTGTACCCGCTGACCGGGATGCTATTGTCCCCTATGATCGCTGCCGCGGCGATGAGCCTGTCATCGGTATCGGTCATCAGCAATGCCCTGAGGCTGCGGCGCGTCCGGTTGTAGAAGTCAACACTCCGCCTGAGGATCGGCCAGGCCGGTCGGTGCGGGTTATTCCGCCGGAACACCTGACGGCACCTGCCTTGTCCCGGAGGCACGATCCGTCTGCGCACGGGTCTGCCTGGCACGATGATAGCCGCCGTACACAACAATCGCGACGACCGCAAGGCCGACGATCAATACGAAATAGTCTGTTATGTCCATTTTACATCTGTCCTTTGCCGACGTGCGGAATTCCCGCGGTTGCCAGGCAGAGGTATGCAGTGGAAACACTGGTTTCCAATCGCTAGTCCAGCTTGTGCCGATAGAGATTTCCTATCGTCGCTTGTGCCCCTGATCAGACCGGAGTTCAGCGGATGACCGTGACTTCGCGCAACTGGTCCGATGCGGTGCGCCGGATGAGGTCTGCCACTTCGGCGAACTTTTCCGCGTGCACCGACCGCTTGCGCCAGGCGATACCAACCTGGCGGTGCAGGCTTGGCGCCTTAATGGACAGGGTCGCCACCTCGCCTCGGCTGCCGATTTCGGAACGCACATAAAGTGCCGGCAGAAATGCGACACCCACTCCCATGCCAACCATCAGCCTGAGGGTGTCGAGACTGGTTCCTTCATAGTCCCGCATCGGGTTGGCACCAAACTCCTCGCAGATGCGACGAACCTGTTCATGCAGGTGGTGGCCTTTTTCGATGGTCAGAATATTGACGCCCTTCAGGTCATCAGGGACGATTTTCTTTTTCTGGGCCAGGGGGTGATCATGAGCGGCGACGATCAGCAGCGGCTCTCGAAACACCCGCTCGACTTCCAACTCGGTGTGATTGATGGGCAGCGGTGAGATGATCAGGTCAAAGGTCCCTGACTGCAATTGCGCTTGCAATTCGCTCGGCTTGTCCTCCCTGACATAGAGCCGCAGATCGGGATGCCCGGAATGAAGCTCCGGCACAATGTGGGGCAGCAGATAAGGCCCCAAAGTGGGCGCGACGCCCAACCGGATGGTGCCATGCAGGCCATGCTGTGACGACGTGGCCAGATCGATGATGTCGTTCACTTCGGCCAGGACCGTGCGGGCCCGGGTTGCGATTTCGCGACCCAGCGGCGTCAGCGTGACATGGGCCGAACCGCGTTCAACCAGCGCGACCTTGAGGCGCTTCTCCAACTGCTGAATCTGCATGGAAAGCGTCGGCTGGGTGACATTCACCCGCTCCGCAGCGCGGCGGAAATGCAATTCCTCTGACAAGGTGACGAGGTATTGAAGCTGTCGGATGCTAGGCATTGGGGGCTCCGGTGAAAATGGCGCAATCGAAAAAATCTATCAGTATGTGGGTATGCTTTCGAATGGTTCAATGAGGTCGGGTGATCTATTTCCAACGTCAAGCGCCGTTGAAGCAACGGCACAACAAATGATGGAGGTTACTTGATGCTTGAATTCCGCAATTCCCATGAGCAACCTGTGCTGACGACCTGGGCCAATGAAGGCCCTGTCGACATTGTCGTGCAGCAAGCCAACGCCAAGACCCCGGTGGTGTTTCTTGAAGGCGACGGCATTGGGCCGGAAATTTCCAATGCGGCGCGACAGGTCATCGACGCTGCTTTCCCGCACATTGAATGGATCGAGCACTTAGCCGGAGACGTTGCGCTTCAGTCAGGCATTTCAAGCGGGGTCTCAGACGAGGCACTCGATGCGATCGCCAGGACCGGAACGGTTTTCAAGGGCCCGCTGACAACCATCCTGGGGTCCGGCCGCAAGAACCCCAACACCACCATTCGCAAGCTGTTTGAGCTTTATGCCAATGTGCGTCCGGTGATGACGCTGCCGGGCGTGCGGACGGCCTATGCGAACCAGGACGTGGACATGATCTTGGTCCGCGACAATATCGAAGACTACCACGCCGGCATGGAGCACATGCAGACCCCGGACGTCATCCAGTCGCTCAACCTGACCAGCCGTAGCGGCAGCGAACGGATCAACCGGTTTTCGTTTGAACTGGCGCGCGCCTATGGCCGCGACCGTGTGACCTGCGCGACCAATGCCGGCGGCATGAAACTCGCCGAGGGCCTGTTCAGGAGAATGTTCGAGGAGGTCGCTGCCGACTATCCGGAAATCATGGCCAACCACCTGGGCCTGGAAGCGTGTGTGCAGACGGTCGTGACCAAGCCGGCCCATCTGGATGTGGTGGTGACGTCGAACATGAGCGGCGACATTCCCGGTGATCTGGCGGCAGGCATGGCAGGCGGACTGAGCCTGGTGCCGAGCGCCAACATCGGCACCCATGCGGCGGTATTTGAGCCCGCGCATGGCACGGTCGCCGACCTGGCCGGCCAGAACTTCGCCAACCCGACGGCGATGCTTCTTTCCGGCGTCATGATGCTTCGCCACATCGGCGCGTTCAAAGCCGCGAGCCAGATTGAACATGCTCTCTACGTTACGCTGGAGGAGGGCAGGTATGTCACGCCGGATCTTGCCTTGACCTATCCCGGCGTTACCACGGAGACGTTCGTGAAGGCGGTGATTGACAATCTTGGCGAGACCAGCGCGCTGGTCGTCGAGCGCGAGCTTGGCATGATAGTGTTGCCGACGGTAACAGCCTGGGACACCTCCGGCATCACCAGGAGTTTTGATGGCCTTGACGTGTTCATCGAGTGGGACGGATCCGTCGACATGCTGGCCTCGAAACTCAATCTGGTGGCGGCCGGCGAACCGTTCGTCCTTGAAAATCTGAGCAATCGCGGCACCTCGCTGTATCCCTCAGTCAGAGAAAATGCAGAGCCGGTCAATCACTGGTGCTGCCGTTTCAAGTACACCGGCAGGAAGAAAAAGACCGGTCTGCAGAGAGATATCTGCGCTCTGCTGGAAGCAGTCAGCAAGATCGGCAACTGGATGCACATTGAACGCCTGCAGAGTTTCAACGGAAACCCGGCCTACTCGCCAGGCCCTGTAAACTGACCAGAATTCGGTAGGTGCTCAGTCCCTACAACTGAACACTATCCTACCGTCACGCCGGACAACTCCCCTCGGTTGTCCGGCGTTTACATTTGGGGTGCAGGCGGCTCCAGCGTTTCGAACAATCCGGCCATCAGGCGGCATTGCGGGACCAGAGTGGAGATCAACAGGTGTTCATTGAACGTGTGTGCGTTGGTCCCGCCGACCCCCAGTCCATCAAGCGTGGCGATACCGAGAGCGCCGGTGAAGTTGCCGTCACTGCCACCGCCGGACTGGCAGTGACCGAGCTCAATACCCATGGCCGAGGCAAGCCGGCGGGCGTGATCGTACAATGCCATGGTCTTTGCGTGCGGTTCCGCAACCGGACGCAACAGCCCAGCCTCGACCTCTATGCGCACGCCGTCTTCCTCGCCGGCCAGGGCGGCCATGTTGGATTGCACCTCGCCGAGCAGGCCATTGTTCGGGGCAACGCACAGGACCTGGGCTTCGCAAAGCGTGGTCACGACGTTCACGAACGTGCCGCCGCGCACTGTACCAACGGCATAGGTCGTTTCCCTGCCATAGTCGTTCAATGCCTCGATGCGGGCGATGATGTCAGCCATCTTGGCAATGGCGCTGCGGCCCTGCGCCTTCTGCAACCCGGCATGGGCGGGCTTGCCGTGCACCCGCACCCAGAACCGTTGCACTGCATGACGACCCGTAACGACATCACCCCATGGCCGCAATGGCTCGGGAACCAGCACGTAACTGTGCTTGGCGGCTTCGGCCTCTATTCGCTGGCGGGATGACGGGCTGCCGACCTCCTCGTCAGGCGTGAACATGAAAGTTACCGGCAATGGAGGTTGGATGCCCGCATGGCGCATGGCCGCGAATGCCTCGATGGCGATACGGTTGCCGCCTTTCATGTCGAGCACGCCGGGACCGAACAACTGGTCGCCATCGCGGCGAATGGGAAGCTTGTTCGCCAGTGTGCCGACTTCATGCACCGTGTCCATGTGACCCAGAACCAGGATGCCCGGCTGATCGGGATTGGCAGCTGACGGGAAACGGGACAAAACCACATCGCCGAATCCGTCAGTCCCGGGCAGGCGTTCAACTGTGCCACCCAGGTCCTGCAAGTCGTGGGCTGCGACATCCATCATCCGGTTCACGCCTTCGATGTGATGGGTGGGGCTTTCGATTTCGGCCCAACTTACAATGCCTTGTGCAATTTTTTCTGCGTCAAAAGCGGTAGCCGGCAACGCCATGATGGGAGACCTCCTGGTTCAAACGGCCTGTTCTAGGCGCAAAATGGTGCGGGCAAGGGTGTGGGCGCGCGGCACCAAGGTTGCCAGTTCCATGTATTCGTCCGGGCTGTGCACATGCGCCCCGACCGGACCGACGCCGCAGATAGTCGCCGTGCCGAGCGAGGCGGGGATGCCGGAATCCGCGCAACCGCCGGAAAACTCTCCGGCGATGGTGAGGCCGCTGTCATGACCCGCCTGTGTGTACAGGTTGTAAATCTCGGCTGAGGCGGGCGACTGTTCAAGCGGTTTGAACTCGCCCAGGATGTCCAGTGTGGCAGCTGTCCCAGACACATAGCTGTGGCTGGCGATATCGGTGATCGCGGTGACCAGCCGGTCCCTGTCTGCGAGTCTGATGAAGCGTGTGTCGATATCGCAGCTGGCTTCAGGTGCGACCGTATTGACCGATTGCCCGCCGGAAATGAGACCGACGTTCACGGTGATGCCGCTGTCCATATCGGTCAGGTCGTGCCAGGCAGTGATCTTGTGAGCCAGTTCGCCGATAGCGCTGACGCCATCAGCAAAATTGGCGCCTGAGTGGGCGGCCTTGCCTTTGACTGTGCACCTGAAAAAGATACCGCCCTTGCGGCCGGTCACGACATTGCCGCTGATCCGGCCGGGTTCCGAATTGAAGACCGCGCGGGCGTTCTTGGTTTCGCGTGCAATCACAGGTGCGGACGAGGGCGAACCGATTTCCTCGTCTCCGGTGAACAATCCTACCAGTGGCGCCGGCGCGACACCCAGTTCCGCAAATGCCGCCAGCACAAAGGCGTTCATGACGAGGCCGGCCTTCATGTCTGCGACCCCGGGGCCATAGGCGCGGCCGTCACGCACGGTAAACGGGCGCCGCTCCGGTTCGCCGCGGGGAAACACCGTGTCACGATGGCCCATCAGTACGATGGGCCGGTTGCCGCCATCAGATGTACCAGACACGGTTGCCCGGACGGCATCGCCATGGTCCTCAACCGGTATGGTGTCGCAGGCAATGCCACGTGCTTCGAGAAACTCCCGGATCACTGTGCCCGCCGCATCAACGCCCTGCTTGTAGTAGCTGCCGCTGTCGGTGTTCACCAGGTCTTCCAGCAGCGCGATCATGTCGGCCTCGTGATCGCTCAACCATTGCGTGACATCTGCTTCAGCGCTTGTCGCGGTGGTCATGGACGGCTCTCCTTCAAGTCAGCTTCCTGTGGTTGTGCCTTATGTGGCATGACTGGTTGTGAGCCGTGCGAGATCGGCGACGGGGCGAGCGGTTTCTGGATCTGCAGCCAGAACCTGTTCCAGGCTGTGGGCCACTTCCAGAACCAGTGCATCCGACCCGTTGGGACCGACGACCTGAATGCCGAACGGCATGCCGAGATGGTCCACGCCGCAGGGCAGGGCGCAGGCCGCCGGAAGTGCCATGGTCAGTGCATAGCTTAGCGCCAGCCAGCGCATATAGGTCGGCATTTTGTCGCCATTGATCTCTTCAACGAACAATTGTGAGTGGGGAAACGGCGACACGGCGGCAGTTGGGCAGATCAGGATGTCGACGTCTTCAAACAACTCGATGAAATCATTGTAGATCTGGGTTTGAGCCGTATGTGCCCAGGCGACATCGCCGAGGCTGTATTTGAGCCCGCGTTCGGTATTGTCGATTACGTTGCGGTCGAGCAGGTCGCGGTGGTGCTCAAGCCGGTCCCGGTGTGCACCGACGAAATTCACCCCCCTGGTGATCTCAAAGGCCTCGTGGACGTCGTGCATCCTCGGGTCGCGGTTGTGGGCTTCGCGAAACACATGCCGGAATTTGCCGACACGCTGTCCGAACGTGGCTGCGATGCTGTTGTCGACCGGCGCGCAGCCCAGATCGGTGGAGACGGCGACACGGAGGCTGGTCAGGTCGGCGCCAGCAAGCGTGGCCGGGATGTCCATGTCGTCCATGCTGGAGAACGGATCGTGCAGGTCAGTGTCCTGTTGCGCCAACAGCAGCAGGTGCGTGTCCGCGACGGTGCGGCCCATAGGGCCGACCACAGAGAACGGATTCAGGGATATCGGGCGGCCAACTGCCGGAACGACACCGGGGGAAGGGCGATACCCGGTCACGCCGCAAAACGCTGCCGGTGTGCGCAGGCTGCCACCGTAATCGGAGCCCGTGGCCAGCGGCATCATGCCGGCGGCCAGCGCTGCGGCAGAGCCTCCCGATGAGCCCGCACTTGTCTTGTCGACGTCAAACGGGTTCCCGGTGGCGCCGTAGACCCGGTTGGTGGTGTTTGCGCCGGCGCCAAACTCCGGCGTGTTGGTTTTCGCAAACACATTGGCGCCTGCCGCGCGGACATTGGCGACCATGTGATCGTCTTCTGCCGGGACATGATCCTTGTAGATCAATGAGCCCCATGTGGTTCTCAAGCCTGCAGTCGCATTGAGATCCTTGATGCCAACCGGCAGACCGTGCAGCAGTCCCAGGTCGTCACCGTCAGTGACCGCCTTTTCTGCGGCCCTCGCGTTATGCGTTGCTGCCTCTTTGTCCAGTGCCACAATGGCGTTGAGTGCGTCATTTGTCGCTTCGATGCGCTCAAGGCAGGAGTCGAGGAGTTCGACAGGCGACAATGCCTTGGTGCCGATCAGGCGGCGCGCTTCAATGGCGCTGAGATCACATGGTTTGGTCAAGTCGGTGGTCGTCCTTGCTGTTCATTCAGGCAATGCGTGGCGGGACATCGCCTGCACCGATATCCCAGTAGAGCCCGGTCATCATGTCGAGGGCCGAGCGGCACACCGACATCAGCACATGTTCATCGGGTGCATGCTGCGAACAGGATGTGTAGGAATGGGGCAGCCAGATTGCCGGCAGTCCGAGATCATCGGTGAAAATGTCATTGCAGATGGATCCGCCCATGGACGGCACTATGGCAGGCTTGCAATTGGTAGAGCGCTGCACCGACCCGCGCACGAACTCGGCCCAGGGATGGTCCGGCTCAGTTCGGGTTGCCCTGAACATGCCGTCATTGACGGCCGGCGGCGGTGTCACCCTGACCATGTCAAAACCGGCCTTGTCGAGGTGGGCCTGGAGCACGGGGATGATGTTGTCGATGTCGGTGCCGGCCACAAAACGCAGTTGGCAATTGGCCGACGCCTTCGGTGGAATTGCGTTGACCGGACGTCCCGGTGTGCCGGTCGAATAGGCAAGCACATTGAACACGTTGGCTGCATAGACACGCTGCGGCGGCGTCAGGTCCGGTTCCCCCCACCAGGTGTCGATCGACGGGCCGCTCTCGCCGCCGTCTATTTCAATGTCTTCCAGAACGTCACGCACCGCCCTGCTCATGGCGGGTGGCTTCAGACCGTCAACCAGAAGTTCGCCCTTTGGCCCGACGATTGCCGCGATCGCATGGGCCAGAATAATGCCGGGATTGGCCAGCAGGCCGCCCCAGTTGCCGGAATGGTGCCCGCCGGCCCTGAGGTCACAGACCAGATCCAGGTTGACAGCCCCGCGGCAGCCAAGGGACAGCGTCGGCCTGTCAGGTGTCACCCGCGGCCCGTCGGAGGCGATAAACACGTCGGCGGCAAAATCGGCCTTGTTGGCTCGCACCAGTTCGGCGAGGCCCTTGGAACCGGCTTCCTCGCCCATCTCGATAAGGAACTTGGCATTGAACCCGAGCTGGCCGCGTTCTTCCAGCACGGCGCGCATGGCGGCCATGTTGATGGTGTGCTGGGCCTTGTTGTCCGCCGTGCCGCGGCCATACAGGCGGTCACCGTCCCTGGCCGTTATCCACGGACCATCGCCCTTGGTCCATTGATCATCCAGCCCGCGGATGACATCGCCGTGCCCGTATCCCAGCACCGTCGGCAGCGCCGGGTTTTCCATCCGGGTTGCCAGCAGGGCAGGAGCCTGGCTGTCGACCGGGTTGTCATAGCGTTTGATGGTGAAGCCCATGGCTTCGAAAGCAGGCGCCATCTCCTCGGTCAGGTAGGTTCTTGTATGCCGCAAGCCTTCCGGTACCTGGCTTTCGGTCGGCACGGCGACCCGGCGGGCCAGATCCGCCTCAAATCCGCCATC
>JBCCVY010000019.1:0-18507 GCA_039194725.1 Pseudomonadota bacterium | reverse complement strand
TGAGAATCGAGCAACTGGCATTGCGTATTATTGAGTCCCTCGTCCAAAAAACCGGAAAGCCCGAGTGCGACCAGTCTGTGGAAAAAGCCAGAAAGGTGCAGGCTTATATCGATGGTGCTCTCACAGAACCCATCAACCTGCAAGATGTTGCTATTGAACTGGGAATGTCGGTCAGCAAACTGCAGCGGGTATTCAAACAAGCCTTTGGCATCACAGTAATCAGCTATCTGCGCCGACAGCGTCTGCTGCTTGCATACCAGCTTTTGCGCTATGATGGCCAGTCGATCTCGCAAGTCGCATCAACTGTGCAGTACAAATCAAATTCGAATTTTTCGATTGCTTTCAAAAGAGAGCTCGGCGTTTCCCCCACAGAAATTTGAAATGCTGACACAAGTCGTAAAGCGGTACACCGCCGACAACTGTCTCAATGGTTACCTTCGGACCCGGCCGGAGGATCTATGCGAGGTTGCTGTGGACCCTCGGGCCAAGCCCGAGGGTGACGATGTAGAGACACGAACAACTTCAACGGTCACTCAGGTGCGGAGAACGCCCCAGTGCAGCGAAGAACGCTGTTCGACAACAAGACTAAGCGGCGCTTTCGTCCCAGCCGCTGATGGCCTTGACTTCGAGGAAGTCTTCAAGCCCCCAGTCGCCGCCTTCGCGGCCATTGCCTGACATCTTGTAGCCGCCGAACGGGCCGCCGCCGGGGCGCTGGGCGCCGTTGAGCAACACCATGCCGGCGCGCAGTTCGCGAGCCACCTTCTGGGCCCTGGCCTGATCACCGGATTGCACATACGCCGCCAGGCCGTACTGGGTGTCATTGGCGATCTCGATGGCTTCGGCTTCGGTTTCAAACGGGATCATGGCCAGTACGGGACCGAAAATCTCCTCACGCGCGATTGTCATGTCATTGTTGACGTCGGCAAACACGGTCGGGCGCACGAAATAACCGCGATTGAAACCGTCCGGACGACCGGTGCCGCCGGCAACCAGCTTGGCGCCCTCGTCGATACCTTTCTGGATCAGTGTCTGCACCTTGTCGAACTGCATCTGCGAGATCAGCGGACCGATATGATTGCCCTCTTCCGCAGGGTCGCCGACCTTGCAATTCTTCGCCGTTTCCGCGGCGATTTCGACGGCGCTGTCATAAACCGAGCGCTCGACGAGCATGCGGGTCGGGGCATTGCAGGACTGGCCGGTGTTGTTGAAGCAGTGCAAGGTGCCGCGCTTGACGGCCTTGGGGATATCGGCGTCGGCGAAGACGATATTCGGCGACTTGCCGCCCAATTCCAATGTGACCCGCTTGACGGTTTCAGCAGCCGCCTTCTGAACCGCAATGCCGGCCCGGGTGGACCCGGTAAACGACATCATGTCGATATCGGCGTGGCGTGACATGGCTTCGCCGACTGTCGGCCCGTCACCGTTGACCAGATTGAACACGCCGGCCGGGAAACCGGCTTCATGCATCATCTCGGCGAAAAGAATACCCGACATGGGCGAGATCTCTGACGGTTTCAGAATGACCGTACAACCGGCCGCGACGGCCGGCACCACCTTCAGGCAAATCTGATTCATCGGCCAGTTCCAAGGAGTGATCAGTCCGCACACCCCGATCGGTTCATGCGCGATGTGTTCGGTGGGCACCTTTTCACTCAGCGGAGCCTCGAACTCAAAATTCTTGAGAGTGCGGATAAATGACTTGATGTGCGCCCAACCGGCACCAGCCTGTTGCTGCGTGGACATGGTGATCGGTGCGCCTACCTCGCTGGAGATGGTCTTGGCCATGTCACCGGAGCGCTTTTCGTAAACCGCCAGCAGTTTTTCGAGGTACTCAAGGCGTTCTTCACGACTGGTCTTGCTCCATGTCTTGAAGGCCGATCGGGCCGCGGCAACGGCAGCATCAACATCCGCTTCGGACCCCAGTGAAATAGTCGCAAATGCTGTCTCGTCCGCCGGGTTGATCACTTCCAGATTATTGGCCTTGGCAGGCGCAACCCATTTTCCGTCAATGTAAAAATCTGTCTTGCGAAGCATTTGAAACTCACCTCTTGAGCGTTGTTGAAGGCATAGGAAATTGACAATGTGCCACAAGTAGCCCCGCAGGTGCCCGCTTACAAGCCCCTTGCGGATCAATGCTGTCATGCAAGTTCCTGCGCGTGCAGCCGCACTGCGATGACAGGCACGCCCGGCAGACAGGCCGTGACAATGTGGGCAGCTAGGCGTGACCAACCATGTAAATGCGCGCCAGTTTCAGCCAGTGCAGCAATCCTGCGAACGGCTGCGATTTTCCAACCGACCGGTCCTGGCTGACCACCATGGAGGTGTCGGTGAGCACGTTGTAGCGCTTGAAGACATGGTCCAGCAACTCAGCCTGACGATCATACATATGCACGACAGGACACGATTTGCCGTCACGCACCCTGACGGTGCCGTCCGGATCAATCACCATATCCGTGTCGCGGTAGACATTGGCCACAAACTCGTGGTTCGGCACCACGCCACAAGGTCCGGCCATCTGCGAATGGGCAATCAGGTTGGTCGAGATGTTGTCGAGGCCTGTCGTATGCTTGGTCCATTCGTGGGTGGTCAGGGCGATGTTCAGCTTGGCCCGGCACATCCGGTCTATGCCGGCAGGCGTTCCTGCAATCACCCCGCCGTTCACGATGGGTTTGCCTTTCAGGGACTGCCGCAGCGCGCCGGGCAACATGGCCCAGGCCCAGCGGCCATTTGTGTTGGCCAAGGTCCAGCTCGACGTATCGTTGTTCTCTGCAAAAACCGTCAATTCACTGCGCGGCAGGCCGGCAAACGGGTCTGCCTGAAACACCACATCACGACTGTCCACCAGCAGCAGTTGCTCGATGGCGGGCGGCAGACCCTTCAGTATGTCAAGGTAGTACTCAAGCCTGGCAAGGGCCGGATAAGGCCTGTAGCCGCCGGTTTCCGGAACCGGATAAATCGTCACATCGTGATCGGCAAAAGCCTCTTCAAACCCGCTGTCGCGGTGAGCTGCAATGATCAGATGGGCATTGGAGTGTTCGCGCAGCGAGTTGACCAGCGGTTTCAGCAGATTTGCCGGATAACCGGTCGCCACTGTGATCACACATTGGCTGGAATCTTGCCCGCTCCAAGCAAGTTTATCGCCTGAAGGATCAGAAATTCGCGCCACCCACTGCGCGAAGTTATCTGACGCGCCCAGCTCAGACATCAAGTCTCTCCCCGCGCTCCCCCAGCCTGCAACAACCTGTAACTTCTAGATTGCCGGTGCCGAACAAGTCAATGTCCAGCCCGGCCTGACAAGTTTCAATTCCGCTTGACAACACAACATGTTCGCCCTGAACTCCCGGTGTCGCCATTTGCAGGAGGTTCGCCATGCCAGCCAGCTTGTCTTCATCCCGAATCGCTGCCTACCGGAACGATGGCTTTCTGTTTCCTGTCGACGTTATGACGGCAGAAGAGGCCAAATCCCTGCGCTCTGACATCGAAACACTGGAGCAGGAATATCCGGACGGATCGCTGCCACAGCCGATTTCACAATATTTCCGCGTTGGCGCACACGTGGTTATACCATTGATGGCTGAAATCGCGAAAACACCGGCCGTGCTGGATGCCGTCGAGTCGATACTCGGGCCTAATCTGCTGGTCTGGTCGTGCGAGCTATTCATAAAGGAACCGAACACCAGCAAGATTGTGTCGTGGCATCAGGATCTCACCTATTGGGGCATGGGCGAGACAGATGACCAACTGACCGCCTGGATCGCCTTATCACCGGCAACACGACAGTCAGGCTGTATGAAATTCGTGGCCGGCTCGCACAACAGCAGCATCGTGGAACATCGCGACACGTTTCACGAAGACAACCTCTTGTCACGCGGACAGGAAATCGCGGTTGAGGTTGATGAAGCCACGGCGACCGACATTGTCCTGCAACCCGGCCAGATGTCCCTGCACCATGGCCGCATGTTTCATGCATCAGGTCCAAACAGCTCTGATGACCGGCGTATCGGGTGCGCCATTCGGTATGTGACACCGGGTGTGAAACAACTGGTTGCGGAACGTGATTATGCCATGCTGGTGCGCGGTTGTGACAGCGAGCGCAACTGGATCAACGTCGCGCCACCGTCAGACCCGTTTGGCGATGACGCCCTGGCGCTGTACACCCGGATTCGCCGTGACCAGTCCGTTGCACTTGCCCAAGGAGCAGCACAGCAGGTCGGTCTTTATGCCGATGCAGAAAACAGGATGTGACTTGTCATGAGCGAGCAAACACCGACCGTCCGGTTCACGGAAATGAAGCACGGCACCCGAGATGAGTATCTGATGCTGCGCGAAATGGAAAAAGCGCATGTGAAACTGACGCCGGACCGGATACTGAAAGCCCTGCGCGACCAGGAGGATGAAACCATTGAAGGATACAAGATCACCCGGCTCGAACACGGCCTGCAGTCGGCCACCCGCGCATGGCGCGACGGAGCCGACATCGACTGGGTGGTCGGCGCTGTGCTGCACGACATCGGTGATGGGCTCGCGCCGCAAAATCATGACGAGTTTGCCGCCGCAATCGTGCGACCGTTCCTGAGGGAAGAGGTGACCTGGTGCGTCCACCATCACGGCGCGTTCCAGATGGTGTACTACGCGCATCACTATGACTGGAACCAGTTTGAACGGGAAAAGTTTGCCGGTCACCCTTACTTCCAGTCCTGTGTCGATTTCTGCGAATTCTGGGATCAGGCCAGCTTTGATCCTGAATACGATACGCTGCCGCTCGACTTCTTCGAACCGATGATCCGGGAAGTGTTTGCCCGGCATCCTTATGCCGACACCACCGTTCAGCCCGGTGTGAAGAGCCCGTTGCGTGATGAAGGCGTCGCAGCGCAGCGCGCGGCTGCGTAAACCGTCATCGCAAACCCAGCTTGCTCAGCAGCCGGTCACGGCGTTCCAGCCACCAGCCTGCCTCCTGTGGCCAGTGCCGGTATCCGGCATCGGCCTCAAGCGTTGACTTTGCCGTCAGCGGCCAGTTCGGATCGGCCAGCACCTCGCGCGCCAGGGCCACCATGTCAGCCGACCCGTCCGCAACAATTCGCTCTGCGGTTTCCGGATTCCAGATGAATCCAACTGCCATAGCGGCCATGTCTGCCTCAGACTTGACCTGACCTGCAAACGGCGCCTGGAAGGCCTCTGCCAACTGCATACGCCGCGGCCGCTCGCGCCCGCCAATGCCCCCGCTGGAGCAGTCGATCATGTCGACACCGCAGGATTTGAGCATCTTGGCCAGTTCCACTGTGTCGCCGGCTTCCCAGCCGCCATCCACCCAGTCGGTGCAGGACAGTCTGAAAACCAGCGGCACGTCGTCCGGCAGGTTTGCTCGGATGGACTGCGCGACTTCGCCCGCAAACCGCATTCTGTTGCTGCGCGAGCCGCCATATTCGTCGCTGCGCTGGTTGGAGATCGGAGAATAGAACTGATGCACCAGAAACCCGTGTGCGGCGTAAACCTCGACCACCTTGAACCCGGCAGCAACGGAGCGCTTTGCAGCAGCACCGAAAGCCGCCACCACATCTGCAATTTCGCTCACCGACATTTCGTGCGGAACGGGCCAGCCGTCGGCGTAAACCAGCGGCGACGGCGCAATCGCGGTCCAGGACGCCTCGTTACGCAATGACATGTCCTCGTCGTCAACCGGCGTCTCGCCGTGCCACGGTCGCCTCTCCGACGCCTTTCGGCCAGCATGGGCCAGCTGCACACCCGGCACTGCGCCTTCGGCGGCCAGGAACCTGTTGATGCGGGCAAGCTCGGTGATCTGGGCGTCGTCCCACAAGCCCAGGTCGCCTGGCGTGCGCCTGCCGCGTTCCTCGACCGCAGTTGCTTCACAGAACACCAGCCCGGCACCGCCCAGCGCAAAGCGGCCCAGATGCACCATATGCCAATCGTTTGCGAAGCCGCCCTTCGAACGGTACTGGCTCATCGGCGAGATGGCGACACGATTTTTGAAGGTCTGCCCGCGCAAGGCGAAAGGGCTGAACAGGTGCGATGTCATGAACTCTCTGTCTGGTGGAAATGGCAGTGACGGTGTGGACAGTCGTCCTAACACAAACGACCGCCTGCCTCCATGCAACAAGTATCAGCAATGCGTGATCAGGCTCTTTGCCAGTGGCCACCGGCATGCTAGCAAGACGATCATGACCCAAAGCATTGCCCACCTGGAAAAACTCATCTCGTTCAACACCGTCAGCCGGCACTCCAATCTTGCACTGATCGACCATGTCAGCGAGCTGCTGCAACCGCTCGGCTTTCGCATCCAGCTGGCCCCTTCAGAAGACGGCAGGAAGGCGAACCTGTATGCCTCCATAGGCCCTGAAGACGTGGCCGGTGTTGTGCTGTCAGGCCATACTGACGTGGTGCCGGTGGAAGGCCAGGCCTGGTCGTCCGATCCGTTTGTCATGCGGCGCGACAAGGGGCTGCTGTATGGCCGCGGCACGGCTGACATGAAGGGCTTCATTGCCTGTTGCATCGCCATGGCGCCGCGTGCCGCCAAGCTCAGCGACAAGTTGTCTGCGCCTATCCATTTCGCGTTTTCCTATGATGAGGAGATCGGCTGTGTCGGCGTGCGCCGGCTGATCGACATGCTGGAACCGGTGACACCGAAACCGCGCTGCTGCATCATTGGCGAGCCAACGCTGATGCAGGTGGTCACCGCCCATAAGGGCAAGGCCGGCGAACGGGTCACCTGTACCGGCCTGGAAGCGCATTCAAGCCTGGCGCCGACCGCCATCAATGCCGTTCACCTGGCCATTGACCTGATCAATGAAATCCGGCGGCTGCAGGCCGAGATTGCCGAAACGGGCACCAAGGATGGCGATTACGATGTGGCCTACACGACACTGCATGCAGGCAACCTGCACGGCGGCGAAGCCCTCAACATCGTGCCCAACCTGGCGAAATTCGAATATGAGATCCGGCATCTGCCGGCGGATGACCCGCAAGCGCTCATCGACCGCATTCATGCCCGCGCAGACGAACTGGTCAAACAAGCCCGCACAGTGTTTCCCGGGGCAGACATCAGTTTTGCCCCCGGCACCGCCTACCCGGCGCTCGACACGGCGCCGGATTCAGAAGTGGTCAACTATGTGAAATCGCTGACTGGCGGCAACTCCACCGGCAAGATTGCCTTTGGCACCGAAGGCGGACTGTTTCAGACACGGCTGGGCATTCCGACGGTTGTATGCGGGCCCGGTTCCATTGGCGTTGCCCACAAACCGGACGAGCATATCGCCGAAACCGAAATGGCAGCATGCGACAAGATGCTGGAAAAACTGCTTGACGATCTGAGCAATTGAGCGGATTCCTACATTTTGTGTATCATATTGAAACACATCGTTAAATCAGGACGGATACGCCGAATTACTGCCGCATTGTTTCCCCGCAATGCTCACATTCAGGGACGACGCTTGACCTCAAGACGGCTGCCTTCAATGCCCGAATGGGAGGTTAGTTATGTTGCGTACCCCTGTAGCGGCCCTCACCGCCGCGCTCTTGCTGACTGCATTCTCCAGCCCGGCGGCACAGGCCGCTGATCCACATTGGTTTTATGACAACGCCGCTGCACCATCGTACAACGAGCATTACAATGAAGATCATCGCAGGCACTGGCAGAACGGCCGGGTGTATGATCCCAGATACTCGGTGTATCAGCGCGAGCCTGAACACAAACACAGCCGCCCGCGCCATCGCGACGATTACGGCAATGGTTACTACAATGGCCGGTTGTCGTGCCTGCAAGCGGTCGAGGACCTCAAAGATGCCGGCTTCCGGCACATCGAGGTCGTCACCTGCCGCAATGGCAACTATGTCTATGATGCGGTGCGCGGACGTGAACCCTGGCGCATCCAGGTCAGCCGGGCCTCCGGTGAAATCATCGACGTGGAGCCGCTCGGCGATTGATACGACCATACCTCTGCCACCGGGAAACCCTCCGGCCGGGTTGACAAGTTGAAGATCAGAACCCACTAACCGCATTCATTTTTCTGGAGCAGGTTGGTGAGTTCTGAACCCGGCAAACCGTTTCGCATCGCAGTTGCAGGTGCTGGCCTTATCGGCAAGCGCCACGTGCACGCTGTCGATCACTGTGATGCGGCCATGGTGTCCGCGATTGTCGATCCGGATCCGGCTGCCGCAGGTCTTGCAGACAGCATCGGCTGTGGCTGGCATGCATCGCTTTCCGACATGCTCAGCGCTGGCCGACCTGACGGCGTGATCATCGCCACCCCCAACCAGTTGCATGTGGACAACGGACTGGAATGTGTTCGCGCAGGGATACCTGTGCTGGTGGAAAAACCAGTTTCCGACAATGCCGCCAGCGCTGCGCGGCTGGTGTCCGAGGCAGCTGATCTGGACGTACCGGTGCTTGTCGGACATCACCGGCGCCACAATCCGCTGATCAGCGCAGCGCGGCAAAAAATCCAGAGCGGCGCCATCGGCGATATCGTGGCCGTGCACGCCGCCTGCTGGCTCTACAAGCCAGACGATTATTTCAACGTGGCATGGCGCACAAGGCCGGGCGCCGGACCGGTGTTCATCAACCTGATCCACGACGTTGACCTGTTGCGCTACCTGGTCGGCGAAGTGATCTCGGTTCAGGCGACGGACTCCACCCATGCCCGCCGGAATGACGTCGAAGACACCGCCGCCATCATCGTCGGTTTTGCGAATGGCGCATTGGGCACGATCAGCGTGTCCGACAGTGTTGTGGCACCGTGGAGCTGGGAACTGACGGCTGCCGAAAACCCGGCCTACCCGGAAACAACGGAGACCTGCTACTTCATCGGCGGCACGCACGGGTCGCTCGAAATCCCAAAGGGCAAAATCTGGTCCCAGAGCGGTGAGCGCAGCTGGTGGCTGCCAATCGACCAGGCCGTCTATGACACACCTTCCGGCGATCCGCTGGACGCGCAGATCGATCACTTCTGCAAGGTGATCGCCGGCACCGAGCCCCCCCTGGTTTCCGGCCTGGAAGGGTTGAAGTCCCTGAAAGTGATTGAAGCCATCAAGGCGTCCGCACGAGATGGCAGGAGAATTGACCTGCCCTAGTCGTTTGAGTAGCCGTGGATCTCCGCCCATTTGAGCAATGTCGGCAACACCGGAACCATGTGGGCGCGATAGCGCCGCCAACGACCATTCGTGTGGCTGCAGATGGGCTGCGCAACCCGGGCATGGCCGGATTTGGCAACTGGCTTGTGATCAATCGCGGTATCCGCCTTGCCGGCCTTGGCCTCTTCCCACTCCAGATCCAGATGGTCGAGCACCTTGCGAGCGACTGCTTCCGGATCGCCGACCAGCTGTTCATGTTTCACCGTGTGAACCGGCAGTTGCAGAGCGCTGGTGCAAGCCGACCACACGGACATGACCTTGTCATAACACCGGGCTGCGCTTTTCAGGTCGAGGAAATTGGCCATGACATCGTCAAGCCGGAAGTCGTGCATGAAACAGCTCAGCACACAGTCGCAGGGATGGCGCAACGCCAGCAGGAACCGTGCGTCCGGGAACACCCGGCTTAGCAACCCGGCCTGGACGATGTTGAGCGGCAAACTGTCGATCACGACATCGCCGGCTTCCGCCCGCTCAGGCAGGCACCGGCTGAGTCTGGCCATATAGGTGCTGCGTAGTTGCTTCACCTGGTCATCCGTCAGTCTTTCATGATCAGGTGATCCAGCGGCCTGCGCGGCCATCTCCTGGACCATCGGTTCCTCAGCCACAACCGTGATGCGGCTGTGGTGCCGCAGGGCCGTAGCCAGCAAGGTGGAGCCGGACAGGGGAAACCCGACGAGGAACACCAGTTGCGGTGCATCGGTCTGTGCGGCAGATTCCGGCGACGCGCCACGGCTGAGGGTCTTGTAGACGCCCTGCAGGTCATCCAGCCCGGCGACGAACTTCTCCGGTTCAAGACCGCGACCCGCCGCCGTCTTTGCCGCCCAAAGGTTCGCCTCGACAAACGCCGCATAAGCCGCTCGCGCGTCCTCCAGACGGTCACATATGTCGCCGTGCAGATACCAGTAGGCAGAATTCAACGGTGCCTGGCCGGGGTCGAATCTGGTGACGGCAGACAACACCTTGCGCGCGTCTTCGAGCTGCTTGTCGTCGCGCAACAACCGCGCCTGCCTGGTGACTATCATGATGTCGTCCGGCCTGCAGGCTGTGCGCGCTGCCGCAACAGCTTTTCTGTAGTCATCGATGCGATCGGTGTTCTCCAACGCTTCACAAAGACTGTCATGCGCTTCGGCGGATCCCGGATTGAGTTTCAAAGTCCGGCGGAAACAATCTATGGCTGTTTCGGTCTGCCCAAGTTGAAGCAGCACGCCACCGAGATTGCTGTGCACTGTGTGATCTTCGGGCGAGACTTCGGCCAGTTGCTCAAACAGCTTTTTCGCGCCGTTCAATTGTCCGAGGCCGCGCAGCACACTGGCCATGTTAAACGCCACGTCAGGATCATCGGGCCTGATCTTGAGAGCGGCCCGGTAACTGGCCAGTGCTGTTTTCAGGTCGCCCTTGTCGCGCAGCACATTGCCAAGATTGAAATGAAAATCGCAATTGCCCGGCTCAAGGGAAATCGCCTTCTGATAACTCTCAACCGCAACCCGGTAGGCTCCCAGTTCCGCGGCGATGACGCCGTGTACGTTGTGAACGATGGCCATGTGGGGGTGGCTGTGGCGCAGCCGCTCGACCATTTGCAGGGCGCGATCAAGCTCACCGGCCTCAAAAACTTCAATGGCGGCACGCAACCGCGTGTCGAGTGCATTGTCAGCCCGCATTGCCCGGCCCAGGCCCGCGATTCATTGCCTTGGCTCCCTCTTACGCCCCTTGTTCGGCCTTTACCGGACCATGTCCATTTGTGTATTGCAAGCGCACGCGGTGAAGAAAGTGTTGCGCAAGCCATCGCCTGTCTGTGCATGATCGGCCTCTTCACATGAATCCAGCACGCGATAAACTGTCAAAAAACAACCGACCGGATTTGCACTAACCGTGGCATCACAGACCTACCCCTTCCCGCACCTGTTCACCCCGTTGAAAGTCGGCCGGCAGACACTGCCCAATCGCATCCTGATGGGATCGATGCACACCGGCCTTGAAGAACAGGGCATCGAAGGCCTTGCCCGTCTTGCCACCTTTTATGCCGAACGCGCGCGCGGCGGATGTTCCTTGATGGTGACCGGCGGATTCTCGCCCAACTCCGAAGGCCGGCTGGGCGGTGAGGGCGGGTATCTGGTTGACGAAGATGCAGTACATCACCAGCAGGTGACGGAAGCGGTGCACCGTGATGGTTCGCGCATATTGCTGCAACTGCTGCATGCCGGCCGCTATGGCTATCATTCCGACATCGTGGCGCCGTCCGCCGTTCGCGCGCCGATCAACAAGAACACTCCGCGCGAAATGCACGAAGACGATATCCAGCGCACCATCGCCGATTATGCGCGCGCCGCACAGGTCGCCCAGGCGGCCGGATATGATGGCGTCGAACTGATGGGATCGGAAGGATACCTGATCAACCAGTTCACCGCGCCACGCACCAACAAGCGCACCGACAGTTGGGGCGGCTCATTTGAAAACCGCGCCCGGTTCCCGGTTCAGGTGATCAAGGCGGTGCGGGCGGCCACCGATCCGCAGTTCATCATCATGTACCGGTTGTCGGTGCTCGACATTGTCGAGGACGGCAGCCCGTTTGGAGAGGTTGCGCGGCTGGCCGGACTGGCCGAGGCCGCCGGGGCCGACATTCTCAATTCCGGCATCGGCTGGCACGAGGCCCGGATCCCGACCATTGCCCAGGCGGTGCCCCGGGCCGGATGGACATGGGCCACGAGCAAGCTGATGGGCACGGTATCCATCCCGCTCATTGCAACCAACCGCATCAACACCCCGGAAACAGCCGAACAGGTGATCGCTGACGGTGATGCCGACATGGTGTCGATGGCGCGGCCGTTCCTCGCCGATGCCGGTTTTGTCGCAAAGGCGCGGCTTGGGAAGCCGGAAGAGATCAACACCTGCATAGCCTGCAACCAGGCCTGCCTCGATCACTATTTCAAGGGCAAGGACGCGACCTGCCTGGTCAATCCGCGCGCCTGCCGGGAGACCATGCTGACCTGGAAGGCGGCAGAACAGGCGCGCAAGATCGCGGTGGTCGGCGCCGGGGTCGCCGGGTTGTCGTGTGCGGTGACAGCAGCGGAACGCGGCCATGACGTGACCCTGTTTGAGGCGACAGGCCAGATCGGCGGCCAGTTTCTGCTGGCCAGGCATATCCCCGGCAAGGAAGAGTTCAACGAAACGCTGCGCTATTACCGCAACAGGGCGGACGCGTTCGGCGTGTCGGTAAAACTCAGCACGTGCGCCGATGCCGCTGCTCTTGCAGGTTTTGACGAGGTGGTCATGGCCACCGGCGTCAAGCCGCGCGTGCCCGACATCGCCGGCATCGACCACCCCAGCGTCATGACCTATGAGGAACTGTTGTCCGGCGCCCGAGAACCGGGCAAGCGCGTCGCCGTGATAGGTGCCGGCGGAGTCGGCGTTGATGTGGCAGTGCACCTGGTCGAACGCGGGCTCAACAGCCATCTCGACCCGGCAGAGTTCCGCGCAACATGGGGTGTTGCACAAGACGCCGCGGATCATGTCCCGGCGCACGACGTGGTGCTGCTGCAGCGCTCAACCGGCAAAATGGGCTCTGGCCCCGGCAAGACGACCGGGTGGGTGCACCGGCTGGTGCTGCTGCGCGCAAACGCCGAAATGATCGCCGATGTCAGCTATCGACGGATCGACGATGACGGCCTGCACATCACGGTCGGCGGCAGGGACAGGCTGATCGAATGCGACAGCATCGTGCTGTGCGCCGGCCAGCTGTCGGTCAACGACCTGGCTGATGAGCTGAAAACCGGCGACTGCCCGGTGCACATCATCGGCGGCGCCAGCTTCGCCGGCGAACTGGACGCCCAGCGCGCCATCGAGGAAGGCACACTGCTGGGCGCGCGACTGTGACGGATAGCCTACCTTCAGGCACAATTCGCAGCAAAGATAGTTCTATGGTCAAAGTGCTCCGCACAACAACACGATAGCCTATTGGGTCGCCTCAAGCTTGGCTTGCTAGATGGTCAATTCAGCATCGAAACTGCCGGAAAAATCCACACAATAGATGTTTTCGCGATAAGTTCGCGCCTTCAGTTAACCATTTCACAGACACCGCATCCGGAGACTTGTTAGTGCATGGGCCCATGCCCTTAACCCGCGCTTCATTACGGGAGATGGCTTTCAAGCAACTTTCGAGAGGACAGTCGAAATGGCCACCCGCAAAACGAAATCTACACGAATAGAAGAACTTGAGGATCGAATTGAGGAACTGGAGACCAGCCTTCTCCATGAAAATCACACCGACGGTCATGGGCACTGGCAAACCGAATGCAAAAACCAAGTCTGTTCGCTGCCGGCTCTGCCTCGGCGAGAGTTTGACGCAAACGTATCATCCGACCGGCAAGAGGCAATCATTTCAACAGGCGACAAGTGGGTTAACGGCACAAACATACACTACTTCCTTTACTCCAAAGGCCGTTTCGGCGGGTCAAACGACGAACACGAAGTAGTCTGCCAAGCCTTCCAAGTCTGGAAAGATGTGAACATAGGCCTGACGTTTACCGAGGTCTCAGACATTCAAGATGCGGAACTCCGGATCGGATTCATGCGCAACAACGGGTCGTGGTCTTACATTGGCACGGTGGCTTTGGACATAGGACAAACCGAGCGCACGATGAATTTTGGCTGGGACATCACCCAACCTGGGCCAAATGGGCTGGATACCGCCATACACGAAATAGGTCATGCTTTGGGTTTGCGACACGGGCACCAGAATCCGTATACCGGGATCGTCTGGGATCGCCAGGCCGTGTATGATTACTTCGCGCGCACTCAGAACCCTCCGTGGAACAAAGAAAAGACTGATCGAAACATCCTCAACACATTCGACACTTCAACCGTGGACGGGTCGAACTGGGATCCAGATTCCATCATGCACTACTCCTTCGACCGAGGCCTGATCCTCGAACCGAAGAAGTACAGAAATGGGCTTGATCCGGCTCCGGGTCTTTCCGAGACAGACAAGGACGTGATCCGGCGCTTCTACCCACCGATCAGTAACACGGCGATACTGTCGCAGTTGAAACCGTTCCAATCGGAAAGCCTCAAGCTGATGCCGTGCGAACAACAGGATTTTGCGGTGATCCCCGATCATTCGCGAGACTACAATTTCTCAATTTTCGGACCAGCCGACGCAGTAATGGTGTTGTTTGAAGATATCGACGGAGACCCTGTATATGTAAAGGGCGATGACGACAGTGGTTTTAACCGCAACTCCCGTATCACAGTTCGCCTGATCAAAGGACGCAAATACAGGCTCCGCATCCGACTCTACTACAAATGGGCGGAAGGCGGCGCCGCAGTGATGATGTGGTAGGTCTGATGCCAACTCTAACAATGAACTGAATAGTTTCATCAGCAGCAAGGAGTGGCCAGGATTAGCCAAGCAAATTGATGCTAGGTTCTGGCCATTCGTCCGTACTCTGAAAAAGTCGACCGCGGCAACCTTGCCACCCATTGGATACTGTCTAGTGACCAGAATCCCACGCATTACGCTTGTGACATACTATCCGCCTGACCGGCGAAACTGCTACCAGGCGGTTGTGGCGCAAATCTCACCAGCCGGCTGTCGAGAACACCCGCCTGGCGATGAGCCATCGCCTCGCGGTATGTGGGATCCCGCATCATGTCGACGAACGCGCCTACGCCCGGATACGCAGCAACAAAGGCGATATCCCAGATTTCCTCCTGCGGTCCGACCATCATGAGCTCGAACCCGCCGCGCCAGACAATGCTGCCGCCAAGTTTCCGCAGGACCGGTTCGCTGAGATCACTGTAGCGCTGATAGGCCTCGGCTCCGGTCGCCTCGTGCCCGTCCGGGTATTCCGCAGTTTCCCGCAGTCTGACCAGGTTGAGCATGTGGATCGGCCCGGCGCGATCCGCACCCTTGAAAACCTGCCAGGTCTCCTTGCTGAAGCTTGTGAACATCAGTACCTCCGTGTCGTTTGAGTTAGTCCGGTGTGATGAATTCATATGCCGTGCATCCGGTTGTCTTGCGGCGCCTGGGTCCGGTCGGTTCTTGTGTAATCCCGAATGACACTGGCAACCCGCAGACGGTAATCGATGAACACCTCGCTGCGGGACTTTGACTGGATAGCGCGATGAACCGGATTCTGCCTGAAGGCGTTAACCGCCGCCTCGTCACGCCAGAATGACAAGGCCACAAACTTGCCCGGTTGAGAAAGGCTTTCGAACCTCTCAATCGAAATGAACCCGTCGCGACCTTCCATCAGGTGAGCCAATTTCTGGCCGTAGTCAATGTAGTCTTTGCCCAGTCTGGGCTTTGGCCAGGATTCAAAAATCACCGCGATCATGCCCTGCTCCCAATATCTTCGTTTCAGTGTCCGCTATAGTTCGGCGTTCGCCGCTCCATCCACGCCTGCAATCCCTCCCTCGCATCGCGCGTGGCAGCCATGCGGGCAAACTGTTCGCGCTCGATCAGCAGGCCTTCTTCGATGCTGGTGTTGATGCCACGGGTCACGGCACTGATGATGCGCGACGCGGCAAGCGACGAATGGCGAAGGATGCGTTCGCCAAGCTCAACTGCGGCCGGCAACAGGTCATCATGCGGGACCACCCGGTTTACCAGGCCTATGGCGAAGGCGCGTTCGGGCGAAAATGTATCGCCGGTGAGAAGCAGTTCCAAAGCGCGCTTGCGGCCAGCAAGCCTGGCAAGACGCTGGGTACCGCCGAATGTCGGTGGAATGCCGATATTGATCTCAGGTTTGGCAAAGCTTGCCCTGTCGCTGGCAATGGCCAGATGAACCGCCTCGGTGATCTCGCAACCGCCGCCAAAGGCTATGCCGTTGACCGCGGCAATGACCGGCTTGGAGAATGCCTCCAGTCTGGCCGTCATGGCTTGCCCCCGCCTGCAGAACTCTCTCACCGCCACATCCACGCCCGCATTGATGCTTTCAGCAAACTCGTGGATGTCTGCGCCGGCAGAAAATGCGCGATCCCCAGCGCCTGTCAGGATAACGGCGCGCACAGCCGGGTCGTCTTCGATGCTGTCCAGCAATGCCAGCAGACAGTCATTGGTGGCATAGTTCAACGCATTCAGTTTTTCAGGCCGGTTCAGTGTCAACACCGCAATAGTGTTGTGTTTCGTGTATTTGATCAGCTCGGGCATCGGGTTCTCCAGTTTCGATGCGCAGACGTTAGTGCAGCATCGATTTGACGTATACTCACTAGACGGTATACTTGGCATATGCCTCAAGAAAGTCCGGCCAAAAAACGCATTGTCGATGCCGCAAACCGGCTGTTCTACGCAGAAGGCATTCGTGCGGTGAGCGTAGATGCGATCGCTGAAAAAGCGGGTCTCACCAAGAAGACGCTGTATTACCATTTCAAGAGCAAGGACGACCTGATCGAGGCATATCTTCAGTCCCGCGATCAGCCCAACATGGCGCTCTATCAGCAATGGTTCGAAGAGGCGGATGGAGCAATTGCCGACAGAGTAGAAGCGATATTCCTGAATGTGGCGAAGTCTGCCCGCCACCCGAAATGGAAAGGATGCGGCTTTCTCAGGACAGCTGCTGAACTTGCCAACATGCCGGGACACCCTGCAATGAAGGTCGGCGCCGATCACAAAAAGAGATTTGAGCAATGGCTGTCACAGCGGCTTCAGGAAGCAGGTATCACCGGTCACGAACAGCTTGCCAGGCACATTGTTGTGCTCATGGACGGTGCCTTCTCCACAGTGCTGGTGCACCGGGACCCCGATTATATTGAGGCAGCGGGGGCAGCGGCAAAGTCATTGGTGAGTTCTGCCTCCAACTGAGCACCCAGAACTGCCCTGGAATGCAGCGTGAAATTGTCCTGCAGCTACACCACCGGAACACGACTGCATAGCCGGCTTCGATGGCAGTGCATCTGGCCGGCAATCGGCCAGGCCGCAATCAGCGTGTCTCGAGGCGCCCGGCTGGCGTCTGTAGCGTCCTGAATGCGAACAGGGCCACAACACAGGCCGCCGACAGTGCAGCGCCCAGGTAAAACGCCGCGCCGGCCGTGCCGGTCCGGTCGGCGAGATAACCGGCGACCACGGGCGCGAGAACCACTCCGGCATAGAACAATGTGAAAAAGAGACCCATGCCGACCGCGCGGGTTCGAGCGCTCAAAACCGCAGCAGGCAAGGCCATGATGGGACCTGCCGGCAACCCCGCGCCAACACCGAGCAGGATGAATACCAGATATACACTGCCGGTGGCCGGGGCCGCGAGCAGCAGCAAGCCAAAGACAACGAAACCAGCCAGCATCACAATGTCACGATGACCCAGACGGTCAGCCAGGTATCCGCCGAGCGGTACCGATATGGCCACGAGCCATAACGTGACACTGGTGGCCGAACTGGCCGCTGCCAGAGACCAGCCACGTTCAACAAGTATGGCGGGGCCGAAGCCAAACACCATTGCCAGTGCGCCATTGTACAATCCCCAGATCGCTCCGGCGATGATGGTCGCGGCAAGCGGAGCCCCAAGCAGACGCTGTGAGGCCCCTGCATCGGCAGCCTCAGCAGGGCTGTCGCGACTGCCGATCACAAACAACGCCAGACCGCACGCTGTAGCTAGAGCAACGGCAGACAAGGCCGTTGCGAGGCCTCCAGAGTCGGCAAGGGCCGGCAGGATCAGCAGTGCGGCCGCGATGCCGACCGGCCACGAATTTACAAATATCCCCATGGCCGTCGCGATTTCACGACCGGTGAAATGATCGGCAACGACTTTTGACATCAGGACGTTGAGCAGCACCCCGCCGACACCGGCAAGCAGCCGCCCGGCAACCTGGCCTTCCCAGCTGTGTGCCGTGAGCATGACGCCGGCGCCCGCCAGCATCAGGATCATGCCGAACGCGATCACCCGCCGGTCCCCGAACCGGCGTCCGATACCGCCACCGGGCAAGGCGAACAGCAAGCCAGGCGCGAGATACAAGCCGATCAGAAAACCGATATCCGACAACTCGACCCCGAAGACTGTAATGTAAACCGGGGACAGGGCCGCGACCGCCTGGAACTGGAACGCCATGGTCACACGCGCTGCAAACAGCACTGCAAGCACAAACCAGCGATTGGAGGCGTAGTGCTCCATGATCGGTTCCTTCGAACGTAGTGACTGATGACCGACGGTCAGGTGTCGGCGCGGGTTATGTGGGTGAGACTGTGGCCTCAGGCCTTCGGATGACGCCCATCCAAGCGCATGCAACGAATGATCAGCGTTCCAGATCTTGGTCATATGGCTGATGCTGGCGCCATTGAACCGCATGACATAGGCATAATCAGCCGCAACAGCATTGCCGGTCGGCGGAACCGGACCGCCCGCACCGGTGTGGGTGCCATGAAAGACGGCCGCCGCG